>NZ_LOYC01000015.1:0-109912 GCF_001524725.1 Burkholderia sp. MSMB1072 | reverse complement strand
TGTTTCGCAGCGCGTCAACAACTTTCTGCACGACATCGTTGCGACTGCGGGGCCATCTTCCTGCGCCGCCGGGCTCGCTACTTCCGAACCTCAACAGCACCGCTTCCCTTCCTCCCGCGCTGCGTTTCCGTTAGCGCGAAAGAGGCGTGATTCTATGCATCCGCCCCCGTCCATGCAAGCTCTTTTGAAGAAAGTTTGAAAAAGCCTCCGTGCGCTGCCGCGCACGGAGGCTTTGGGCGCGACGCACGATGTCACGCTGTCGGCCCGCAGACCGGCGACAACCTTTCTCCCTCCTATATATAGAAGCGCGTCACTTGCTGCCCACCGCAGCCCGCAGTTGCTCGACCGGCACCGCGTCGGCCATCGCCGCGTAGCCCGCATCGCTCGGATGGATACCGTCGCCGCTATCGTATCGGCGCTGCAGCACGCTCGGGCGCGCCGGATCGCGCAGCACCGCGTCGAAGTCCACCACGCCGTCGAACCCGCCGCCGCGGATCCACCGGTTCACCTCGAGCCGAATCGCTTCGCGTCCGGCCGGCAACGCCGCCGGCGTGAGCGTCGCACCGAAGACCTTCACGCCCTGTCGGTGCGCCGCCTCGATCAGCCGGCGATAGCCGTCGATCAACGACGCGGCCGTCACCTGCGTATGCGGGTGATCGCAGTCGAGCCCCGCGCGCGGCGGCATCGCCGCGAAGTTGATGTCGTTGATCCCGATCAGCACGATCGCCGCCTTCACGCCCGAGCGCGACAGCGCATCGCGCTCGAACCGCGACGCCAGCGACGTGCCGTAGCACGCGGAATCGCTGAGCAACCGGTTCCCGCTGATGCCGAGATTCACGACGCCGATCGAATCGGCGCCCGACGCCGTCAGCCGACGCGCGAGCGCGTCGGGCCAGCGACGGTTCCGGTTCACGCTGGAGCGCAGCCCATCGGTGATCGAGTCGCCGATCGCGGCGACGCTGGCATGCGCGGAGCCGACTTCGACGGCCAGCTCGGTCACCCACGCATATTGGGTAAAACGGGTGCGGAACGCGGCGGCGGCCGGATCGCTCACATGATCGCCGGGCCCAGACACATAGTTGAACTGGTTCGACACGCGATGCCAGACCGTCATCCGCTGGTTCGGCCCCATCCGGAGATCGATCGCATACGGCTGCGCGGCCATCACGTCGATCGCCACCGGATCGCTTTCGAGCTCCTGGCCCGGCGCGAGCGTCACCGACGCCTTGCCGCCGAACCGCACCGGTACCGCCGCGCCGCCGGCAAGTGCCGCCCCTTCGCCGGCGCGCGCAAGGCTCGCGCCCTCGACGACCAGCGGCGCGCGACCGTATGCGTTGCTCACGCGAATCCGCGCGGCCCGCCCCGACACGGTCGGGTAGACGATCTGGCGCACGGTCCGCCCGGCCACGTCGGGAGCACGGTAGAGCGGCGGCGGCGAGGCAAGATCGGGAATCGGCTGCAGCGCGGTCGCCCACGCGGCGACCCAACCGGCCGGCGCGGCCGACGCCGCAAGCGGCGACACGAAAACGGCCGCGCCCAGCGCTACCGCGGCGAAACTGCTTCGAAATGACATCGGCGAAATCCTCATCGGAAAGCGGGCATTGTGCCGCAGAAGACGCGAGGCCCACGTGCGGGGCCGTACTCGCGCCGCCCGATCGCGCCCCGACTTCTGTCGTTTACCCGAATCCCGCCGCAAATTCGCGAGAAATTTATTAACCGACCGGTCGGTTGGTTTATACTTCGCAACACACTCAACCGGACGAGAGCTTTCGCCATGTACACGCAATCCCTCGACATCCCCGGCAACGTCGCGCCGCTCGACGCCGCAGCCGAGTCGCCCGAGCAGGCGCGGTTCGATGCGGTGATGGCCGCGGACGGCAAGATCGAACCGCAGGACTGGATGCCCGACGCGTATCGCAAGACGCTGATACGCCAGATCTCGCAGCACGCGCATTCGGAAGTCGTCGGCATGCTGCCGGAAGGCAACTGGATCTCGCGCGCGCCGAGCCTGAAGCGCAAGGCGATCCTGCTCGCGAAGGTGCAGGACGAAGCCGGCCACGGCCTCTATCTTTATAGCGCGGCCGAAACGCTCGGCGTATCGCGCGATGCGCTGATCGACGCGCTGCACGCCGGCAAGGCGAAATACTCGAGCATCTTCAACTACCCGACGCCGACCTGGGCCGACGTGGGCGTGATCGGCTGGCTGGTCGACGGCGCCGCGATCATGAATCAGATCCCGCTGTGCCGCTGCACGTACGGCCCGTACGCGCGCGCGATGATCCGCGTGTGCAAGGAAGAGTCGTTCCACCAGCGCCAGGGTTTCGACGCGCTGCTGTCGATGATGAAGGGCAGCGACGCGCAACGCGCGATGGTCCAGCAGGCCGTCGACCGCTGGTGGTGGCCGGTGCTGATGATGTTCGGCCCGAGCGACGTCGATTCGGTCCACAGCAGCCAGTCCGCCAAATGGGGCATCAAGCGGATCTCGAACGACGATCTGCGGCAGAAATTCGTCGACGCGACGGTCGACCAGGCGAAGGTGCTCGGCGTGACGCTGCCCGACCCCGACCTGAAGTGGAACGAGGCGCGCGGCCACTACGACTACGGCACGATCGACTGGGACGAATTCTGGCGCGTGGTCAACGGCGACGGCCCGTGCAACAAGGAACGCCTCGCGACCCGCGTGAAAGCACACGAAGACGGCGCCTGGGTGCGCGAAGCCGCGCTCGCGCACGAAGCGAAGCGCCGCGCCCGCGCCGAACAGCACGCCGCCTGAGCGGCACCCCTCGAATTCAGGAATCAGGAGAAAGCGATGAACAAGGAATGGCCGATCTGGGAAGTGTTCGTGCGCAGCAAGCAGGGCCTCGACCACAAGCATTGCGGCAGCCTGCACGCCGCCGACGCGACGATGGCGCTGCGCATGGCGCGCGACGTCTACACGCGTCGCCAGGAAGGCGTGAGCATCTGGGTGGTGCCGTCGTCGGCGATCACCGCGTCGGATCCGAGCGAAAAGGCCGAACTGTTCGAGCCGGCGGGCGACAAGATCTACCGTCACCCGACGTTCTATACGCTGCCCGACGAAGTCAACCACATGTAACGCGCGCCATGACGATCACGCCCGAACACCTCTCCTATGTGCTGCGCCTCGCGGACAACGCGCTGATCCTCGGTCAGCGCAACGCCGAATGGTGCGGCCACGGCCCGATCCTCGAGGAAGACATCGCGCTCACCAACATGAGCCTCGACCTCATCGGCCAGGCGCACATGCTGTATACCCACGCGGCCGAACTCGAGCGCCAGCTCACCGGCGCGACGAAGACCGAGGACGACTACGCGTACTTCCGCACCGAGCGCGAGTTCGCGAACTTCACGCTCGCCGAGCTGCCGCACTACGGCCCGGTGTCCGGCACCGCGCACGCCGACAAGGACTACGCGGTGACGATCGTGCGCAACTTCCTGTACGCGACGCTGATGCTGCACGTATGGAGCGCGCTGGAAACGTCGACCGACACGCAACTGGCCGCGATCGCCGCGAAATCGGTGAAGGAAACCCGCTATCACGTCCAGCATGCGCGCGAATGGCTCGTGCGCCTCGGCGACGGCACCGACGAATCGCACCGCCGCGCGCAAGCCGCGCTCGACTACCTGATGCCGTATACGCGCGAATGCTTCGCCGCCGATGCGATCGACGACGCGATCGTTGCAGCGGGCATCGGCCCGGCGCCGGCCGCGATCGAAGCCGCGTGGCGCGCGGACGTGGACGACGCGCTCGCGGAGGCCACGCTGACGCTGCCGGCGCCGGTGAAGCATGTGACGACCGGCAAGCGAGGCGAGCATTCGGAACACATGGGCTACCTGCTCGCGGAAATGCAGAGCCTCGCGCGCCAGCACCCCGGCGCGAGCTGGTAACCGGCCCACGCCACGGAGCCCGACGATGTCCGCCCAGACCGCTGCCCCAGCCCACGACGCCGCCGCGCACCGCGACGATCCGCTGCTCGCCCGTGCGTGGGACGTGCTGGAAGCCGTGCCCGACCCGGAGATCCCGGTCGTGTCGATCCGCGAGCTCGGCATCCTGCGCGACGTCCGCCGCGCGGACGACGGCCGGCTCGAAGTCGTGATCACGCCGACCTACTCGGGCTGCCCGGCGATGTCGCAGATCGCCGAGGACATTGCAGCCGCGCTGCAGGCCGCCGATCTGCCGCCGCACCGGATCGAGACGGTGCTCGCGCCCGCATGGACGACCGACTGGATCACGCAGGAGGCGCGCGACAAGCTGCGCGCGTACGGCATTGCGCCGCCGGCCGGCCAGTGCGGCAGCGCCGCGCCGCGGGAAAACGTCGTGCGCTTCGTGCCGCGGCCGGTCGCGGCACCCGCCTGCCCGCGCTGCGGTTCCGCGCGCACCGAACGTCTCGCGCAGTTCGCGTCCACGGCCTGCAAGGCGCTGTATCGCTGCGTCGACTGCCGCGAACCCTTCGACTACTTCAAACCCTACTGAATATGGCGACCCCGCAATTTCATCCGCTGCGTATCCGCGACGTGCGGCCCGAGACCGCCGACGCCGTGACCGTCTCGTTCGACGTGCCGCCCGAGCTGCGCGACGCATACCGCTTCACGCAGGGCCAGTTCGTCACACTGAAGACCCACATCGACGGCGAGGAGACGCGCCGCTCGTATTCGATCTGCGTCGGCACGACGGACTACGACCGTGACGGCGAACTGCGCATCGGCATCAAGCGCGTGCGCGGCGGCCGCTTCTCGAACTTCGCGTTCGACACGCTGAAGCCCGGCCACACGATCGACGTGATGACGCCGGACGGCCGCTTCTTCACGCACCTGAACGCCGACCACGGCAAGCAGTACGTCGCGTTTTCCGGCGGCTCGGGGATCACGCCGGTGCTCGCGATCGTGAAGACGACGCTCGAACTCGAGCCGCGCAGCACGTTCACGCTGATCTACGGCAACCGCAGCGTCGACGCGATCATGTTCGCGGAGGAGCTCGAGGACCTGAAGAATCGCTACATGAACCGCTTCGTCCTCTATCACGTGCTGTCCGACGACCTGCAGGACGTCGAGCTGTTCAACGGCGTGCTCGATCAGGCGAAGTGCGCGGAATTCCTCGCGACGCTGACGCCGGCCGACGCGATCGACGAGGCATTCATCTGCGGCCCGGCGCCGATGATGGACGCCGCCGAAGCCGCGCTGAAGGCGGCCGGCGTGCCGCAGGCGAAGGTGCACGTCGAGCGCTTCGGCACGCCGCTGCCGCAGGCCGGCGCACCGGTCGTCGAGATCACCGACCAGACGCCGGCCGCCGACCTCGAAATCGTGCTCGACGGCAAGAAGCGCAAGCTGCGTTTGCCGTACGAAGGCGTGAGCCTGCTCGACGTGGGCCTGCGCGCCGGCCTCGCGCTGCCGTATGCGTGCAAGGGTGGCGTGTGCTGCACGTGCCGCGCGAAGGTGGTCGAAGGAGAGGTGCGGATGGAGAAGAACTACACGCTCGAGGACCACGAAGTGAAGGACGGCTTCGTGCTCACGTGCCAATGCCACCCGATCAGCGACAAGGTCGTCGTGAGCTTCGACGAACGTTGAGCGGCATCGCGTCGCGGCGCCCGACGGTTTCTCGCCGTCACACATCTCGCTTACACTAGGGGCCGCCGGCCGGCTGGACGTCGCAACGTCCGCCCGGCCGGCGGTTTTCTTTTGTTGACGACAGGCCGATGAGTACCATTCATGTGATTCAGGGCGGCACCGCCGCCGCGTCGCTGCGCGAGGCTCTTGCGCAAGCCGGACGCGACGAGCGCGTCGTCGGTTTGCTCGACGATCTCGGCGTCGGGCCGCTGAAGGGCGCCGACGAGACGCCCGACACGCGCGCCGCCTTCTGGCAGCACGTGCTCGGCAACCAGATTCCCGACTGGAACGCGGAAATCGAAGGCGAATTCGCACGCCTCGACCAGCTCGCGACGGAGACCGGCCAGGTCGTCGTGTGGCACGCGCCGAGCGTCGGCGACAAGCTGCTGCTGCGCCGCGTCGCCTATCACCTGCGCAACGTGCCGCAGCGCCTGAACGAGGTGCGGCTGTCGGCCGCCGATCTCGACGCCGCGCAGCGCGCGTCGCTGTCGCGCACCGACCAGGCATGCGCGACCGGGATGTTCTCGCCCGCGGAACTGGCGCGCAAGCGGCCGGCGGCCGCGCCGGTCTCGGTCCTGCGCATCGGCCGCCTCGCGCTCGAATGGCAGGAAGCGAAGCACCTGAACGCCGAACTGCGTTATTGGGTCAGCAACACGATCAAGAGCGGCCACTACGCCGATCTCGACGCACTGATCGTCGCGCGCGCGGAAACCGACTGGCAGCCTGCGCGGCGCCTCGTCGGCAGCATCATGGCCGCCGCCGACCGCGGCGGGCTGTTCGTCAGCGACTCGATCGCCTGGTGGCGTTGCCGCGAGCTGGCGGTCGCCGGCCGGCTCGAGCTGCAGGACGATGCGCCCGACGCCCTCTCTTCCACGCAGGTGCGCGCAGTCCGCGCCGCCCCGCACCGCTAATCTTCCGTATTCGACCATGGCCCGAACCCGAGCGCCCGACCACGAATCCCAGCGCGAGCAGATCCTCGACCTGGCCGCCGAGAAATTCGCGCAGACGAGCTACCCGAGCACGTCGATGTCCGATCTCGCGACCGCGAGCGGCACGTCGAAGGCGCGGCTCTATCACTATTACGAGAGCAAGGAAGCGATCCTGTTCGACCTGCTCGACCGCTACACGAAACGGCTGATGCTGATCATCGCCGAGGTTGAGGGCGCGAGCCAGCGGCGCGGCCTCAGCGAGCGCGACGCGTTCGCCGAACTCGTGCGCGCGTTCCTCGCCGAATACGAGACGTCGCACAGCCGCCACGTCGCGCTGCTCAACGACGTGAAGTATCTCGAGGACGCGCAGCGCGAAATCGTGCTCGACCGCCAGCGCGACATCGTCGCGGCGTTCACGCGGCAGCTCGCGCGCGCGTACCCGGACCGCATCTCGAAGGAAAACCAGACCTCGGTGACGATGATGGTGTTCGGGATGATCAACTGGACCTTCACGTGGCTGAAGCCGGGCGGGCGCCTCGGCTACCGCGACTTCGCCGAACAGGTGATCGACCTGATCGAGCGCGGGCTGTCGACAGCCGCCTGATTGCCGCGCAGCAGCATGCGTTGCGTGGCGGGCACAGTGCGACCGCCCGCCACGCATTTCATATGATGAATTTTATATCCGTTAAAAATCAAATAGATAGAGAATGAACTAAGCGGATTTAGAATTCCTCCTCGGCATAAACACTGTCAAATACGGGTTTTCCCCAACCCCGCTCGGGTAAAATGCTGTTGCATTGCACAACCCGTTTGTGCGCCCACACTGAGGAACCCACGATGAACACGCAATTCAACGGCCGTGCCGATGCTGTCGGCAAGGTCGGTACTGCGCCGGTTCTCGTCAGGGAACTGGCTTCCAAAGACCGTGAGCAAATGCTCACCCACTTTCTCTCGCTCGACGAAGAGGACCGCCTGCTGCGCTTCGGCCAGATGGTTCCCGACCACGTGATCGAGAACTATGTCCGCACGATCGACTTCGGTCGCGATACCGTGTTCGGCGTGTTCGACCACGACCTCGAACTGATCGGCGTCGGCCACCTGGCCTATCTGCCGGCCGAGGGCGACACGCGCACGGCGGAATTCGGCGTGTCGGTGCTCGAAAGCGCGCGCGGCCGCGGCGTCGGCTCGAAGCTGTTCGAGCGCGCGGCGATCCGCAGCCGCAACACGCACGTGACGATGCTGTACATGCACTGCCTGTCGCGTAACGCGACGATGATGCACATCGCGAAGAAGTCCGGGATGCGGATCGAGTACGCGTACGGCGAAGCCGATGCGTACCTGTCGCTGCCGCCGGCCGACCACTCGACGATCATCGCCGAGATGCTGCAGGAGCAGGCCGCGGTGTTCGACTACGCGATGAAGCGCCAGGCGCGCCGCACGACGAAGTTCATCGAATCGCTGATGCCCGCCGCACTGACGGCCTGACGTCGACGACGTCAGCCAGCCGGGCCGCGCCTGCGGGCGTGCCCGGCGCCCTCCCTTCCCCGCCGCGCTAGCGCACCGAACGAATCGGCAACGCCGTCGTTTCCTTGAAGCAGTCGAGCGAGAAGCTCGTTTTCACGTCGATCACCGACGGATGATGCAGCAGATGCTCCTGCACGAAGCGGGAGAAATGCGCCATGTCCTCGACCTGCACGCGCAGCAGGTAATCCATGTCGCCCGTCATCGCGTGGCACGCGACCACTTCCGGCCAGGTCTGCACGGCCGCGCGAAACAGTTCCGCGTGGGTCGCGCCCGCGCGCGCCGACGTCTCGTCGGCCCGCATCGGCGCGAGGCCGCCGCGCTTTTCGAGCCGCACGCTCACGTAGGCCAGCAGGTCGAGCCCAAGCTTCTGCGGATTCAGCAGCGCGACGTAGCCCGTGATCACGCCGATTTCCTCGAGCCGCCGGATCCGCCGCAGGCAGGGGCTCGGCGACAGATTCACGCGTTCGGCGATCTCCTGGTTCGACAGGCGCCCGTTCTCCTGAAGAATCGCGAGAATTCGCCGATCGATGGCATCCAATTCGGCTTGCGCCATCTTCTGCCCTCCGATGATTATTTTGAGACTGGAAATTGCGCCATCGTAGGCGCGGGCGATTAAGTTCGCAAGTTTCCGCTCGCGGCCGCCCGCTACACTCTGTCGCATGTTTCGACTCGCCGCGCACGCGCGCTGCCGGCGCGGCCGTCGACATCGAACCACGCCGGGCACGCGCACGCCGCCCCGGCCGATCGCCCCGCACAGGAGACACGACATGCAGATCCCCACCTGGGACAACCCCGTCGGCACCGACGGCTTCGAATTCATCGAATACACGGCACCGGACCCGAAAGCCCTCGGACAACTGTTCGAACGGATGGGTTTCACCGCGATCGCGCGCCATCGCCACAAGGACGTGACGGTGTACCGCCAGGGCGATATCAATTTCATCATCAACGCCGAACCCGATTCGTTCGCGCAACGCTTCGCGCGGCTGCACGGCCCGTCGATCTGCGCGATCGCGTTCCGCGTGCAGGATGCCGCCAAGGCGTACCAGCACGCGCTGGAGCTCGGCGCATGGGGCTTCGACAACAAGACCGGCCCGATGGAACTGAACATCCCCGCGATCAAGGGCATCGGCGATTCGCTGATCTACTTCGTCGACCGCTGGCGCGGCAAGAACGGCGCACAACCGGGCGCGATCGGCGACATCAGCATCTACGACGTCGACTTCGAACCGATTCCCGGCGCGAACCCGAACCCGGTCGGCCACGGCCTCACCTACATCGACCATCTGACGCACAACGTCCATCGCGGCCGCATGCAGGAATGGGCCGAGTTCTACGAACGCCTGTTCAACTTCCGCGAAGTGCGCTATTTCGACATCGAAGGCAAGGTGACGGGCGTGAAATCGAAGGCGATGACGTCGCCGTGCGGCAAGATCCGCATCCCGATCAACGAGGAAGGCTCGGATACGGCCGGCCAGATCCAGGAATACCTGGACGCGTATCACGGCGAAGGCATCCAGCACATCGCGCTCGGCGCGAGCGACATCTACCGGGCGGTCGACGGGCTGCGCAGCAAGGAAGTGAAGCTGCTCGACACGATCGACACGTATTACGAGCTGGTCGACCGCCGCGTGCCGAACCACGGCGAATCGCTGGACGAGCTGAAGAAGCGCAAGATCCTGATCGACGGCGCGCGCGACGACCTGCTGCTGCAGATCTTCACCGAAAACCAGATCGGACCGATCTTCTTCGAGATCATCCAGCGCAAGGGCAACCAGGGCTTCGGCGAAGGCAACTTCAAGGCGCTGTTCGAATCGATCGAGCTCGACCAGATCCGCCGCGGCGTCGTGCAGGACAAGGCCTGACGCTGCCGCCGCGCGGCGGCCGCCCGAGTAACCGGGATGGCCACGCGATCCGGCGGCACAAAGAAAAAGGGCGGGAACCCTCGGATTCCCGCCCTTTTTGCATACCGGCGCAGCCCGCGGGCCGCGCGATCGCATCAACGCACGTTCGCCTTCGACTCGGCGGCACGTTCGGCCGACGGCTGTGCTGCGGTGTCCTGGGCCGGCACGATCTGACGCATTTGCGCGCCGGCTGCCGCCAGTGCGCTCGCGCCGCGCGCGTACACCGGGCCGGTCATCGCGAAAAACGCGGCGGACACGATCAGGAAACTCTGGATATGACGTGTGTTCATTGCACCTCCTGTAAAACTGCCGGCGCCTCCCCGACTGCGTCGGAACGAACCGACGCGGCCGGGCACCTCCGGCAGGCCGACAAGATTAACGGCATTTGCCGGCAGATCAATGCGGCTTTACATGCTTTTACATGATGTAACGCATCATCCCGCCCTGTTTTGCAGTGCGCCGCCCTCGTTTCCCGCGTTGCGACCGATGGGCGGCGGGTTTGCCCCAGTGCTACCATCCCTTGAAACCGGCGAACATGCCGGCCACTGCTGACGCGTCCAAAAGATGCCGACGCAACCGAAGTTTTGGTGATCCCAGACCGGGTGGAGGAGACAGTTAATGAATGCCCCGCTAGACGCAGACCAACGCGCGTCGCTAGAAGCCGCGCTGAAGTCCGTCACGCTTGACGACAAATACACGCTGGAACGCGGCCGCGCGTACATGAGCGGCATCCAGGCCCTCGTGCGCCTGCCGATGCTCCAGCAGGAACGCGACCGCGCCGCCGGCCTCAATACGGCCGGCTTCATCTCCGGCTACCGCGGCTCGCCGCTCGGCGGCCTCGATCTGTCGCTCTGGAAAGCCAAGCAGCACCTGGCCGCCCATCAGATCGTCTTCCAGCCCGGCCTCAACGAAGACCTCGCCGCCACCGCCGTGTGGGGCTCGCAGCAGGTGAACCTGTACCCGGGCGCAAAATACGACGGCGTGTTCGGCATGTGGTACGGCAAGGGCCCGGGCGTCGATCGCACCGGCGACGTCTTCAAGCACGCGAACTCGGCCGGCTCGTCGCAGCACGGCGGCGTGCTGGTGCTCGCCGGCGACGATCACGCGGCGAAATCGTCGACGCTCGCGCACCAATCCGAACACATCTTCAAGGCCTGCGGGCTGCCGGTGCTGTTCCCGTCCAACGTGCAGGAATATCTCGATTTCGGCCTGCACGGCTGGGCGATGAGCCGCTATTCGGGCCTGTGGGTCGCGCTCAAGTGCGTGACGGACGTCGTCGAATCATCGGCGTCGGTCGACATCGACCCGCATCGCACCGAGATCGTGCTGCCGACCGATTTCATCCTGCCGGAAGGCGGGCTGAACATCCGCTGGCCCGATCCGCCGCTCGTGCAGGAAGCGCGGCTGCTCGACTACAAGTGGTATGCGGCGCTCGCGTACGTGCGCGCGAACAAGCTCGACCGGATCGAGATCGACTCGCCGAATGCGCGCTTCGGGATCATGACCGGCGGCAAGGCGTACCTCGACGTGCGCCAGGCACTGACGGACCTCGGCCTCGACGACGAAACCTGCGCGCGGATCGGCATCCGGCTCTACAAGGTCGGCTGCGTGTGGCCGCTCGAAGCGCAGGGCGCGCAGGCGTTCGCGCGCGGGCTCGACGAAATCCTCGTCGTCGAGGAAAAGCGCCAGATCCTCGAATACGCGATCAAGGAAGAGCTGTACAACTGGCCCGATGCGCAACGCCCGCGCGTGTTCGGCAAGTTCGACGAGAAGGACGGCGCCGGCGGCGAATGGTCGGTGCCGATGGGCAACTGGCTGCTGCCCGCGCACTACGAGCTGTCGCCGGCGATCATCGCGAAGGCGATCGCGACGCGGCTCGACAAGTTCGAATTGCCGTCCGACGTGCGTGCGCGCATCGCCGCGCGGCTCGCGGTGATCAACGCGAAGGAAATGGCGCTCGCGAAGCCGCACGTGCAAACCGAGCGCAAGCCGTGGTTCTGTTCGGGCTGCCCGCACAACACGTCGACCAACGTGCCGGAAGGCTCGCGCGCGATCGCGGGGATCGGCTGCCACTACATGACCGTGTGGATGGACCGCAGCACGAGCACCTTCAGCCAGATGGGCGGCGAAGGCGTGCCGTGGATCGGCCAGGCGCCGTTCACGGACGAAAAGCACGTGTTCGCGAACCTCGGCGACGGCACCTATTTCCATTCGGGCCTGCTCGCGGTGCGCGCGGCGATCTCGTCGAAGGCGAACATCACCTACAAGATCCTCTACAACGACGCGGTGGCGATGACGGGCGGCCAGCCGGTCGACGGCGTGCTGACGGTGCCGCAGATCACGCATCAGCTCGCGTCCGAAGGCGCGAAGAAGATCGTGATCGTCACCGACGAACCGGAGAAGTACGACAGCCAGAAGGCGCTGCTCGCACCGGGCGTGACGATCCATCACCGCGACCAGCTCGACGACGTACAGCGCGAGCTGCGCGAGATCGAAGGCACGACGATCCTGATCTACGACCAGACCTGCGCGACCGAGAAGCGCCGCCGTCGCAAACGCGGCACGTATCCGGACCCGGCCAAGCGCGTCGTGATCAACGAAGCGGTGTGCGAAGGCTGCGGCGACTGCTCGGTGCAGTCGAACTGCCTGTCGGTCGAGCCGCTGGAAACCGAATTCGGCACGAAGCGCCAGATCAACCAGTCGAGCTGCAACAAGGACTTTTCGTGCGTGAAGGGCTTCTGCCCGAGCTTCGTCACGGTCGAAGGCGGCCAGTTGAAGAAGCCGAAGGCCGTGTCGGTCGACGGCAGCGCATTGCCGCCGATCCCCGAACCGACGCTGCCGGACATCGAGCGCGCGTACGGCGTGCTCGTCACGGGCGTGGGCGGCACGGGCGTCGTGACGATCGGCGCGCTGCTCGGGATGGCCGCGCACCTGGAGAACAAGGGCGTGACCGTGCTCGACGTCACCGGCCTCGCGCAGAAAGGCGGCGCCGTGATGAGCCACGTGCAGATCTCGCACGCGCCGACCGACATCCACGCCACGCGGATCGCGATGGGCGAAGCCGATCTCGTGATCGGCTGCGATGCGATCGTCACGGCCGGCGACGAATGCACGTCGCGGATGCGGCACGACGCGACACGGGTCGTCGTCAACAGTGCGCAGACGCCGACCGCCGAGTTCATCAAGAACCCGAACTGGGCCTTCCCCGGCGTGTCCGCCGAGAACGACATCCGCGCAGCGGCCGGCGACGCGGTCGACTTCATCGACGCGAACCGCTTCGCGGTCGCGCTGCTCGGCGATGCGATCTACACGAACCCGTTCGTGCTCGGCTACGCATGGCAGAAGGGCTGGCTACCGCTGACGCTCGCGTCGCTCGAACGCGCGATCGAGCTGAACGCGGTATCGGTCGAGAAGAACCGCGCGGCGTTCGACTGGGGCCGCCGCGCCGCGTACGATCTCGCCAGCGTAAAGCAGGCCGCGGCCGGCGACGCCCGCCCCGCGCAAGGCGCCACGGTGATCTCGCTGCACACGAAGAAGGCGGTCGACGCGCTGATCGCAAAGCGCGTGGCATTCCTCACCGCGTACCAGAACGCCGCGTACGCGTCGCGTTATGCGGCATTCGTCGACAAGGTGCGCGCCACCGAGCGTGCGCTGGCGGACGGCGACACCGTGCAGGAGCCGCTGACCGAAGCGGTCGCGCGCAACCTGTTCAAGCTGATGGCGTACAAGGACGAATACGAGGTCGCGCGGCTGCAGTCCGATCCTGCGTTCCTCGCGCGCCTGACCGCGCAGTTCGAGGGAGACTGGAAGCTGAAATTCCACCTCGCGCCGCCACTGTTCGCGAAGACGGATGCGCACGGCCATCTCGTGAAGAAGGCGTACGGCCCGTGGATGATGTCGGCGTTCCGGCTGCTCGCGAAGGCGAAGTTCCTGCGCGGCACGGGGCTCGATCCGTTCGGCCGCACCGCGGAGCGCCGCACCGAGCGCGCGCTGATCGGCGAGTACGAAGCGCTGATCGGCGAGGTGCTGGCCAAGCTGAACGCGGCCAACCGCCCGCTCGCGCTCGAGCTCGCGGCGCTGCCGGACGGCATTCGAGGCTACGGTCACGTGAAGGAGAACAACCTGCGCGCGGTGCGCCAGAAGTGGCACACGCTGCTCGCGAAGTGGCGTTCGCCGGCAGGCGGCGAGTCGCACCAGCAGGTCGCGTAACGGTACGCGGCGGGCGAAGCGTTCGCGGTCGGAACGCCCCGCCCGCGCCGCCCTTCACGGTTCATACGAAAAAAACGCCACGGAACGCAGGTTCCGTGGCGTTTTTCATTGCACCGCGCCTGATGCGCGGCACCCGCGGACGTGAACTTACTTCGTGTTCACGTTCGCGGCGGCAACGGCCGTCATGTTGATGATCCGGCGCACGGTCGCGGCCGGCGTCAGGATGTGGACCGGCTTCGCCGCGCCGAGCAGGAACGGGCCGACCGTCACGCCTTCGCCGCCGACCATCTTCAGCAAGTTGTACGCGATGTTCGCGGCTTCGACGTTCGGCATGATCAGCAGGTTCGCTTCGCCCGACAGCGTCGTGCCCGGGAACGCCTGCTTGCGGATCATTTCCGACAGCGCCGCGTCGCCGTGCATTTCGCCGTCGACTTCGAGGTTCGGCGCACGTTCGACGATCAGCTTGCGGGCCTCGGCCATCCGGCGCGACGACGCCGACGGCGCGCTGCCGAAGTTCGAGTTCGACAACAGCGCGGCCTTCGGCGCGATGCCGAAGCGCTCGATCTCGGCCGCGGCCTGGATCGTCATGTCGGCGAGCTGGTCGGCGCTCGGCAGTTCGTTCACGTACGTGTCGCACACGAACAGGTTGCGGCCCGGCAGCATCAGCAGGTTCATCGCGGCGAAGTGCTCGGCGCCCTTCGCACGGCCCAGCACCTGCTCGATGAACTTCAGGTGGCTGTGGAACGTGTCGATCATCCCGCAGATCATCCCGTCCGCATCGCCCAGGTGCACCAGCATCGCGCCGATCAGCGTGTTGAACTTGCGCATCGCGGCCTTCGCGACTTCCGGCGTCACGCCGTCGCGCGCGCCGATCTCCTGATACGCCTGCCAGTAGCGGTGGTAGCGCGCATCGTCTTCCGGATCGACGATTTCGAAATCGACGCCGGCCTTCAGCTTCGAGCCGATCTTCGCGAGGCGCATGTCGACGACCGACGGACGGCCGACGATGATCGGCTTCGCGATCTTTTCCAGCAGCACGAACTGCGCGGCGCGCAGCACGCGCTCGTCCTCGCCTTCGGCGAACACGATGCGGGCCTCCTTCTGCTTCGCCGCCGCGAACACCGGGCGCATCACCATGCCGGTGCGGTAGACGGTCGCGCCGAGCTGCTCGCGGTATGCGTCCATGTCCTGGATCGGACGCGTGGCGACACCCGAATCCATCGCGGCCTGGGCGACGGCCGGCGCGATCTTGATGATCAGGCGCGGGTCGAACGGCTTCGGAATCAGGTACTCCGGCCCGAATTCGAGCGAATGGCCTTCATACGCCTTCGCGACTTCCTCGCTCTGGTCGGTTTCCTCGGCCAGCTCGGCGATCGCGCGCACGCACGCGAGCTTCATTTCCTCGGTGATCGTCGTCGCGCCGACGTCGAGCGCGCCGCGGAAGATGAACGGGAAGCACAGCACGTTGTTGACCTGGTTCGGGTAGTCCGAACGGCCGGTCGCGACGATCGCGTCCGGGCGCACGGCCTTCGCGTCTTCCGGGCGGATTTCCGGTTCCGGGTTCGCGAGCGCCAGGATCAGCGGGCGATCGCCCATCGTCTTGACCATGTCCTGCTTCAGCACGCCCGCGCTCGAGCAGCCGAGGAACACGTCCGCGCCGACGATCGCGTCGGCGAGCGTGCGCGCGTCGGTGTTCGCCGCATAGCGCTGCTTCGACGGATCGAGGTTGCCGCGCCCTTCGTAGATCACGCCCTTCGAATCGGCGACGAGGATGTTCGACTTCGTGAGGCCGAGGTTCACCAGCAGGTCCAGACACGCGATCGCTGCGGCGCCCGCGCCCGAGCACACGAGCTTCACTTCCGACAGCTTCTTGCCGACGACCTTCAGGCCGTTCAGGATCGCGGCCGACGCGATGATCGCGGTGCCGTGCTGGTCGTCGTGGAAGACGGGGATCTTCATGCGCTCGCGCAGCTTCTGCTCGATGTAGAAGCATTCCGGCGCCTTGATGTCTTCGAGGTTGATGCCGCCGAGCGTCGGCTCGAGCATCGCGATCGCCTCGACGAGCTTGTCGGGGTCGGATTCCGACAGTTCGATGTCGAACACGTCGATGCCCGCGAATTTCTTGAAGAGGCAGCCCTTGCCTTCCATTACCGGCTTCGCGGCGAGCGGGCCGATGTTGCCCAGACCGAGCACGGCCGTGCCGTTCGTGATGACGCCGACGAGGTTGCCGCGCGACGTGTACTTCTGCGCGTCGAGCGGATCGGCGTGGATCGCCTCGCACGCGGCGGCGACGCCCGGCGAATACGCGAGCGACAGATCGAGCTGGTTCGACAGCGGCTTGGTCGGGGTGACCGAAATCTTGCCGGGTTTCGGGTTCAGGTGATAAGCGAGAGCGGCCTGCTTCAGTTGTTCGTCCATGATTGACCTGCGAGAGACATGCGAAATTGTGACGACTCAGTACACAGCACCTTCGGCCGCGTCTGCTTGAATCGAGGGGATGGTCGACTGCGAGACGGCCCGCGACGCGCCGGATCGGCACGCCATCGAACCTTGGCGGATGGCAAGAGGAAAGTACAAAGTACTGAACGATTTCCAAGGGTCGCCTAGTGTACACCCCCTAAATGACCTCTGTTGGTGCACCGCCGCATCCCCGGCATCAGCATCGAACTGGTCGCGCCCCGTTTGTTTCGCCGGTGGCGAGCGGCATCGCGAACCCGCGCGAATTCCGCCGAAAACCGCCCCGAATCGGGTAAAATAGCCGGCTACGCGCGCAGCGATGCGATTGGTCCGCCGATCGCGCCCCGGCCCCCCGGGCGGGTTCCCTTGCTGCGCCACCGGGCCCGCGCCCGCTCCTCGCTCATCACCCAAGGAATGCCCATGACAGGCTACGATCGTCAGTCGATCTCGGATACGACCGCCAAAATCCTGCTCGAAGTGCAGGCGGTGCACTTCAATGCCGAAAAACCGTTCATCTTCACGTCCGGCTGGGCAAGCCCCGTCTATATCGACTGCCGCAAGCTGATCTCGTATCCGCGCGTGCGCCGTGCGCTGATGGAAATGGCGGAAACGACGATCACGCGCGACATCGGCTTCGAGCAGATCGACGCGGTGGCGGGCGGCGAGACGGCCGGCATCCCGTTCGCGGCCTGGATCGCGGACCGGATGATGGTGCCGATGCAGTACGTGCGCAAAAAGCCGAAGGGTTTCGGCCGCAATGCGCAGATCGAAGGCCATCTCGAGGAAGGCTCGCGCGTGCTGCTGGTGGAAGACCTGACGACCGACAGCCGCAGCAAGATCAACTTCGTCAACGCGCTGCGCACCGCCGGCGCGAAGGTGAACCACTGCTTCGTGCTGTTCCACTACGACATCTTCAAGGAAAGCGTGTCGGTCCTGAAGGACATCGACGTCGACCTGCACGCGCTCGCCACGTGGTGGGACGTGCTGCGCGTCGCGAAGGCCTCGGGCTACTTCGAGACGAAGACGCTCGACGAAGTCGAGAAATTCCTGCACGCACCGGCCGAGTGGTCGGCCGCGCACGGCGGCGCGACGGCCCCGAAGGAATGACGCCACGCCGGCATGCGTGCCGGCGCACTGGCCGAGAAAGCCGCCTGCTTCATCGCAGGCGGCTTTTTTTTCGTCCGCCGACCGGCGCCCTGACCGATCGCAATCGCGCTCGCCGGTGTGCGTCGCTCATCGAACCCTAATGCTAGACTTGATCCATCGCCGCCGTCGGCGGCGCGGGCAACACATAACGCCAACAATGCCGGGAGCCTCGGCCCGGCCCACGTGACGGGAGAAGCGCCATATGCGTGTGGATCGCCGGATCGCTCCGCCTGCGCCATCGGGTCGCCCGTCTCCGCTCCGCCTCCCCGCCCTCCTGTACGCCGCCGTTTTCGCGGTGCTGCCCGCGCATGCGGAAGGCCCGTTCACCGTGACGAGCGACGACCTGACGCCGGGCGCCCGCGTGCGGGCCGCGAACGTGTTCGACCGCGGAGACTGCAAGGGCGCGAACCGCTCGCCGCAACTCGCGTGGCGCAACCCGCCGCCCGGCACGCGCGGCTACGCGGTCACGATGTTCGATCCCGACGCGCCCGGGCACGGCTGGTGGCACTGGGCCGTCGCGGGCATCCCCGCGACCGTCACGAGCCTGCCGGCCGACGCGAGCGCATCCGGCTTCCTGCGCCGCATCGGCGCGAGCGAGGCGCGCAACGATTTCGGGATCGACGGCTACGGCGGCCCATGCCCGCCGCCCGGCAAGCCGCATCGCTACGTGATCACCGTCTATGCGCTGAAAGGCACCGACCTGCGCGTCTCGCAGGGCCGCCCCGCGCCGATGTTCGAGCATGAAATCGGCACGCTCGCGATCGGCGCCGCGCAACTCACGGTCACTTACGGACAGTAGGCACTCGCGCGCCGCCGCCCGTTGCGCGGCACGATTGCCCGCGCCGGCGAATTTCAGTGCGCGGCCCGCGCGCTTTTTCCCGTCATTTCGGCTTGCTAGACTCGGCAGCACCGGTCGCGGCGCCCTGCCGCGTATCCGTCGCGCCGCCCGCGTGCGGCGCGCGACGCGGCGAGCCTGCGCTCGGCCGTTCCCATCCCTTTCCGGAGAACGCTTCATGTCGAACATCGTCATCGTCTATCACAGCGGCTACGGTCACACGCAGAAACTGGCCGAGGCCGTGCACGCGGGTGCGCAGGATGCCGGCGCCGCCGCACGCCTCATCGCCGTCGGCGAGCTCGACGACGCGGGCTGGGCCGCGCTCGACGCGGCGGACGCGATCGTCTTCGGCGCGCCGACCTACATGGGCGGCCCGTCCGCACAGTTCAAGCAGTTCGCCGATGCCACGTCGAAACCGTGGTTTACGCAGAAATGGAAGGACAAGATCGCCGCGGGTTTCACGAACTCGGCGACGATGAACGGCGACAAGTTCTCGACGATTCAGTATTTCGTCACGCTGGCGATGCAACATGGGATGGTGTGGGTCGGCACGGGCATGATGCCGGCCAACTCGAAGGCGGCCACGCGCAACGACATCAACTACGTCGGCGGCTTCACGGGCCTGCTCGCGCAATCGCCGGCGGACGCGACGCCCGACGAGGGCCCGCTGCCCGGCGACCTCGACACCGCGAAAGCGTTCGGCCGGCGTGTCGCCGACGCGACGGCGCGCTGGGTAGCCGGCGGCCGCTGAGCGCACCCGGGCGCCCGCCCGCGCCGCGCCGCCGTCCGTGCGGCGGCGCGGCGCGGGCGGCGTCAAAGGGAGGGACACAAGACGGCCGCCGGCCGTCTTTTTTCGCCCCGTGCGGTGCAGCACCGCCGGATGACGTCTTAAAATGGCGGTTTCAGGGCGCCGCGGCTCCCGTTTCATTCAGTGAGAGCGAAATGAGCACCAAAGTTTTTGTCGACGGCCAGGAAGGCACGACCGGCCTCAAGATCTTCGAATACCTGTCGGCACGCAGCGACATCGAGATCCTGCGCATCGATGAAGCGAAGCGCAAGGACGTCGACGAGCGCCGCCGCCTGATCAACGCGTCGGACGTCACGTTCCTGTGCCTGCCGGATGTCGCATCGCGCGAATCCGCATCGCTCGTCGAGAATCCGGACACCACGCTGATCGACGCGAGCACCGCGTTCCGCACCCACGCCGACTGGGCCTACGGCCTGCCCGAGCTGACCCGCGCGCAGCGCGAGAAGATTCGTACGTCGAAGCGCATCGCGGTGCCCGGCTGCCACGCATCGGCGTTCGTGCTCGCGATGCGTCCGCTCGTCGATGCGGGCATCGTCGCGCCGACGTTCGCCGCGCACAGCTACTCGATCACCGGCTACAGCGGCGGCGGCAAGTCGATGATCGCCGAGTACGAAGGCGCCGCGCCGGGCGGCAAGCTCGCGAGCCCGCGCCCGTACGCGCTCGGCCTTGCCCACAAGCATCTGCCGGAAATGGCCGCGCATACCGGCCTCGCGCACGCGCCGATCTTCACGCCGATCGTCGGCCCCTTCCTGAAGGGCCTCGCGGTGACGACCTACTTCACGCCCGAGCAGCTCGCGAAGCGCGCGACGCCGCAGGACGTGCAGCGCGTGTTCGCCGAGTACTACGCGGACGAAGCGTTCGTGCGCGTCGCACCGTTCGACGCGGAGGCGAACCTCGACAGCGGCTTCTTCGACGTGCAGGCGAACAACGACACGAACCGCGTCGACCTGTTCGTGTTCGGCAACGCGGAGCGCTTCGTCACGGTCGCGCGCCTCGACAACCTCGGCAAAGGTGCATCGGGCGCCGCGATCCAGTGCATGAACCTCAACATCGGCGCAGCCGAGGACGCGGGCCTCAAACGCTGATTCAACATCCCACGCGATGCAAAGCCGGCCATTGGCCGGCTTTTTATTTACCCGTATCAGTCAATATACAAAAACACGGGGCCGCGCATTTACAAATATTTACAAGCTTTCCATTGCGCGATTACCAGTGAATTAAACCAGCCCTCTTCCTCATCCAGTCAATCCCGAATAGGGATAAACCGGATACCGTCGATTTAAACGCTGCCGTTATACGCGGGAAGGCGTTGCGAGAGCGCGCCGAACGCCGCGCAACCGCTGCCGCGGCAGCTTTCGACAGTCCGTCACGCGTTTAAATTCTTACCGATTTCCTTATCGGGCAAGGATTCAAATCGCAGATCCCGTTTCAATCGCCTTTTTTAGACGGGTTCATCAATTGACAGCAAAAATCCAGGCGGCGACATTAGCTCGCACAATTAAACGATTGGAGACAGCGGCATGTCGCACGCCTTATCGAAGGGGGTGGCAACGGCCTTTGCCATTGCCCCTTTCCTGGTTGCATGTGGTGGGGGGGACTCCGGTGGCGCGCTCGCGCCGATCGATGCGCCCCAATGTTCCGGCTCGAGCTGCGGCACGCAAGGGCCGCCGCCTTCGCAGCCCATCAACGGCGCACTCTGCCCGGCCAACGCCGATATCGCGAAGAGCACGTATCTCGGCGGCGCAGGTAGCGGCGAGATCGTCAGCGTCAACATCGACGCGGTCGCGATGACGTACACGCTCACGTGGCTCGAATCGCCGATTCCGCTGAAGACGGGCACCGTCACGCCCAGCCGCGTCGGCACGACCATCACGGGCAAGGTCGTCCACCCGCCGGCCGGCACGCTGCCGACCGCCGAGCAGACGCGCTGCGCGTTCGTGCTCACGCCGGGCACCGGCCCCGCGTCGGACGGCTCGACCTATTCGACGGCCGCCGACTTCAACCAGGCGAACCCGCCGATGCTGCTGGTCGGCATGGGCGTGGCGGGCGGCGGCATTCCCGGCGCGACGATCCAGTACGACGGGCTGACGATCGTCCCGGGCGTCGTGCAGAACGTCGGCCAGGTGCCGAACCGTCACTTCGACTTCTATCCGTTCCTCGGCTTCGCGAACACGACGACCGACCTCTCGAAACTGCCGGGCACGTACAACGCGCTGCTCTACCACCTCGTGCCGTCGGGCAACTACGCGACGAAGGGCTCGAATTCGAGCGAGACGTTCGATGCGAACGGCGCGTGCACGTCGAGCGGTTCGGGCGGCTGCCAGACGACCGGCGATCCGTGGAAGACGAGCGCGAAGGGCGGCTACTTCGACAGCACGAAGGCGCCGCAGACGCTGCCGCAGACGCAACTGCCGATCGTCGGCGCGACCGGCAAGTCGGCGACCGCGCACATGGTGATCGGCCAGCTCAACGGCGCGACGGTGCCGGTGATCGTGCGCACGGGCAACGTGAACCTCGGCACGCCGCCGCTGCACCTCGATGCGCAGGTCGACGACGAATCGGGCATCGCGGTGCTCGGCGCGGCGACGGCGATCACGTCGGGCGCGATCGACGGCGGCTACGCGGGCGCGGACTCGAACTTCAAGTACACGGCCGCGCTGATCCGCGGCAGCAACGCGTCGTTCATCAACCCGTCCACGCAGGCCGAGGAAGACGGCTTCACGCTCGACTACGGCCAGACGACGCCGGGCCTGCTGAACGCGACGACGATACCGAAGCCGCCGCCCGGCACGAACTACCCGTCCGCATCGGGCGTCGTGATCGCGACGGGCGGGCTGTACGCGGCGCTGATCCAGGGCACGGTGAACGGCGGCGTCACGTCGACGTCGGCGAATTCGACGACATCGTCGACCCCGTACTTCGGCGTGGGCGCGCAGATCAGCAAGTAGCGATCGAGGGCGCGGCGGCCGGCCCGCCGCCGCGCGCAGGGAAGGCACGAAGGCGCTCGGCTCGGCGCCGGCAGGACGAGCACACGACAGAAGCGGCCGACAGGGAGCTGGCCGCCGCACAAGACAAATCTGGAGGAGCAACATGAAGCGCAACCTCATTCTGGCGGCGGCCCTTGCCGCCCCCCTTCTTTCCGCATGCGGCGGCGGCAGCGACAATCCGCCGCCGCTCGTCGAAGAGCGGCTTTGCCCCGCCACGCTCGACTACAACACCGTGTTTACGGGCGGCGCGGGCAGCGGCGAACTCGCGAAGGTCCAGCTCGACACGACCAAGATGACCTGGCAGGTCACCTATGTCGAATCGCCGGTGCCGCAAAAGACCGGCACCGTCGTGCCGACCCGCGCGGGCACCGTCGACAGCGGCACGCTCACGCAGGAAACGCTGTTGCCGACCAACAAGCTGAACCAGTGCGCGTTCCGCCTGAACGGCGCGAGCCTCGACGCGTCGCGTCCGGCGCGCATCTTCGTCGGCTTCGGCGTGGCGGGCGGCACGATTCCCGGCAAGGAGATCCAGTTCGACGGCGTGCTCGGCCAGGCCGCGGTGCCCGACACGAAATTCCCGTACTACCCGTTCATCGGCTTCTCGTCGATCGAAACCGACATCACGAAGGTCGCGGGCACGTACAGCCACATCGGCTTCGGCGAAGTGCCGTCGCAGAAATTCGCGCCGGCATCGATCGACGCGAAGGTGACGATCAACGCGGACGGCACGTGGACCAAGTGCGACACGACCGGCCAGTTCGCCGGCGGCGCATGCGCGCAGCAGGGCACGAACTTCGTGCAGTCGGCCGACGGCAGCGGCGCGTTCCAGTCGAACAACTACGCGAGCCAGTTGAAGCCGACGCTGTCGGCGACCCCGCAGGGCAAGGGCTTCATGATCGTCGGCAAGCTGCGCAACCAGCTCGTGCCGATCCTCGTGCGCACGGGGGTCGCGAACCCGAACCCGACGCCCGACAGCAACGGCGTGCCGGGCCTGACCGCCGACGACGAATCGAGCATCTCGATCCTCGCGCCGCAGACGGCCGTGGCGGCCGGCTCGCAGAACGGGGAATACATCGGCGTCGACAGCCAGTTCGATTACCGGACCACCGCGCTGATCGACAAGCAGGCCACGCTGCTCGACCCGTTCCAGCCGTCGCAGGCGTCGCTCGCCACCGCGCTCGACCTCGACTACACGCAGAAGGTGCCGGGCACGGTCACGACGATCCACACGGGTTCGGGCAGCACGTCGCCGACCGGCAAGTTCATCTTCACGGGTGGCGTGTTCGGTTTCCTCGACAACGCCGGATCGACGCCGTATTTCACGATCGGCGCATTCGTCCAGTAAGCGGAGGGAGAAGCCGTGATGAAGAAAACCCTTCTCTGCGCGGCGGCGGCCGCCGCCGCGCCGCTCGCGGCGCACGCGCAGAGCGCCGGCAGCAACGTCGTCACGCTGGGCTGGTTCCACATCATGCCGCAGCAGAGCAGCACGCCGATGACGACCAACGTCGCGCCGACGCCGATCAACACGCCGCTGCGGCTGCCGCCGTCGTTCACGTCGCCGGGCACCGGGCTGCACACGAGCGGCGCCGACACCGTCGGCCTGACGGTCAGCCACTTCCTGACCGATCACATCGCGGTCACGTCGGTGGCAGGCGTGCCGCCGGTGTTCAAGGTGTCGGGCCAGGGCACGATCAAGCCGCCCGGCCCCGCCGGCGCGCTCGGCACGCAGAACATCGGGCTGGGATCGGTCAACCCGATCGTGAAGAGCGTGCGGCAGTGGAGCCCGGCGGTGATCCTGCAGTACTACTTCGGGCAGGCCACCGCGAAGTTCCGGCCGTTCCTCGGCCTCGGCGTGTCGTACAACTGGTTCAGCGACCTGCAGCTCAACACGAACTTCATCAAGCAGACGCAGGACAACCTCGGTGCGATCCTTGCGGCGGGCGCGGGCAAGCCGGGGACGACCTCGGTGGAAGCGAAGGCGTCGTCGTCGTGGCAGCCGGTGTTCAACGCGGGCCTGCAGTACAACCTGACCGAACACTTCGGGCTGGTCGCGTCGGTGACCTACATCCCGCTGAAGACGACGTCGACGGTGACGATCAAGGCGGCCGACGGCTCGGTGCTCGCCGAGTCGAAATCGGACCTGAAGGCGGACCCGATCATCAGCTACGTCGGGATGACCTACAAGTTCTGAGCGCGGCGAGAGCCGGCAAATGGAGCGCCGCGACACAATCGCAGGCAAAAAAAAGCCCGCCTAAGCGGCGGGCTGAATCCATATCAGAGGAGACATGGAGGAGACAGGTACAACTATAGCGAATCGGTTTCCGCAATGCAACATTTCCGTAGAGAAAATAAGGATTTTCCCTCGAACGCGGCCTCTAGTTCGCCGTGACGGCACCTGACCCCTTCCCGTTCTCCCGTTCGAGCACCTCGCCCAGCGCGTCGCGCAGCAGCGCGACCGGCCGCACCAGCCGGCCCGGTAACGTGCCGTGCACGATCCACACGTTGATCCGCGTTTCCAGCCCCGTCGTTTCCACCACCCTCAGCGCATCGCGATGCGCGCTGCGCGCCAGCGCGTTCGGCGCCGCGATCCCGATGCCGGCGCCGCGCGCGACGAGCGACAACTGCAACTCCGAGCCGAATGCCTCGACCGCGACGTCGAACGGCAGCCCGGCCGCGCCGAGCGCCCGGCTCAGCGCCGAACGCATCCCGCAGCCGTCCTGGCTCAGCACCCACGGAAAACCCGACAGCGTGTCGAGCGACAGCGGGCCCGCCGGCAGCGGGAAATCGCGCGCGGCGACGAGCACCGTCGGCTGCGTGGCGAGCAGCGTCGCCGTCAACGCGTCCGGTAGCGCCGCGCTCGCCGGCACCATCACGGTGGCGACGTCGAGCGCGCCGCGCTCGACGCCCTGCACCAGCGCGGGCGACCAGCCGGCCGTCACGCGCAGCGTGAGGCGCGGGAACGCGTCGCGCATCCGATCGATCGGCCGCTCCAGCGCGAGCTCGGACAGAAACGGCGGCACGCCGATGCGCAGCTCGCCCGACGGTTCGCCGTCCGGCGCGCCCGCCGCCATCAGCTCGTCGACCGCGCCGAGCACGTTGCGCGCGAGCGCGTAGACGTCGCGCCCGGCCGCGGTCGGCTTCAGCGGCTTGCTCTGCCGCTCGAGCAACGGCACGCCGAGCAGCGATTCGAGGTTCTGCACGCGCCGCGTCAGGCCCGGCTGCGTCAGATGAAGCTTCGCGGCCGCGGCAACCATCGACCCGCTGTCGACGACCGCGACGAACGCCTGGAGATCACGCGTATTCAAAACAAACTCGCATAATCATGTTAGACATATTTCAATTGTCGCATAAACATCAGGGACCTACGATGGGAATTCCTTCGACCTCCCCGTCAGGCTTCCGATGAACTGCCCTGCCAACCGTTGCTCCGCCCCCGTTTCCTCGTCCGTCGCCGCGCCGCCCGCGCTGAGCACCGGCATGACGCTGTTCTTCGCCGCGACGGTCGGCGTGATCGTGATGGATCTGTTCGCCGCGCAACCGCTGACCGGCCCGATCAGCGCGGACCTGCACCTGCCGCCCGGCCTCGCCGGGCTCGTCGCGATGCTGCCGCAACTCGGCTACGCGGCCGGCCTCGCATTGCTCGTGCCGCTGGTCGACCTGCTCGAGAACCGCCGCCTGATCGTCGCGACGCTCGCCGTCTGCGCGGCGGCGCTCGCGCTGCCCGCCTTCACGCGCTCGGGCACCGTGTTCCTGCTCGCGACGCTCGCGGCCGGCGCCGCGTCGAGCGTGATCCAGATGCTCGTGCCGATGGCCGCGTCGATGGCGCCCGAAGCGCAGCGCGGCCGCGCAGTCGGCAACGTGATGAGCGGGCTGATGCTCGGGATCCTGCTGTCGCGGCCGCTCGCGAGCCTGATCGCGGGGTCGGCCGGCTGGCGCGCGTTCTATCTGCTGGCCGCGCTCGCGAACGCGGCGATCGCCGTCGTGCTCGCGCTGCGCCTGCCGACGCGCACGCCGTCGATCACGGCCGGCTACCGCGCGTTGCTCGCATCGATGGGACGCCTGCTCGCCGACGAGCCGGTGCTGCGCCGGCATGCGCTGTCGGCCGCGCTCGCGATGGCCGCGTTCAGCGCGTTCTGGACCGCCGTCGGGCTGCGGCTCGCGCAGCCGCCGTTCGCGCTCGATCTGCATGGGATCGCGCTGTTCGCATTCGCCGGCGCCAGCGGCGCGATCGTCACGCCGCTCGCCGGCCGCGCGGGCGACCGCGGTCACGGCCCGGCCGCGCAGCGGCTCGCGCACGGCACGATGCTCGCGGCGCTCACCGTGCTCGGGATCGCCGGCGCCGGCTGGTTCGGCTTCGACGCGCATGCGCATCGCGGCGTCGCGCTCGCGCTGCTGGCCGGCGGCGCGGCGCTGCTCGATGCGGGCGTGATCGTCGACCAGACGATCGGCCGTCGCGCGATCAACCTGCTGAACCCGGCCGCGCGCGGACGCCTGAACGGGCTGTTCGTCGGGCTGTTCTTCGTCGGCGGCGCGCTCGGCGCGGCGCTCGCGGGCAGCGCGTGGGCATGGGGCGGATGGAGCGCAGTGTGCGGTGTCGGGTTCGCGTTCGCCGGCGCGGCGGCCGTGTTCGGGCTGACGGCCGGACGCGGCGCCGGCGCGGTGGCGCTGGATCGCCCGCGTGCGTAAGCGGACAGCGGTGCGACGCGGAGCCCGAAAACTGAACGCCCCGCCCTCTTGCGAGGGACGGGGCGTTCGGTACGCCGGTGCGGGCCGGGAATCAGTGACGAACCAGCGCCATCATCGCGCCGAAGCCGACGAACAGCCCGCCCGTCAGCCGGTTGAACACCTTCGCGACGCTCTGGCTCTTCAGCGTGGCGCCGATGCGCGTGCCGAACGCCGCGTAGACGAGATACCAGCTCACTTCGATCGCCGCGAACGTGACGACGAGGATGCCGAACTGCGGCAACGTAGGCTCGGCCGCGTTGATGAACTGCGGCAGCAGCGCGGCCGCGAACAGGATCGCCTTCGGATTGCTGCCCGCGACCAGGAAGCCATTGCGGAACAGCGCCACGCGCGACGCCGACGCCCCTTGCGACACGGCATCGGCGTCGGCCGCCGGCGCGTCGTCCACGCGTGCGCGCCACGCCTTCACGCCGAGATAGATCAGGTAGGCCGCGCCCGCGAAGCGCAGCGCGTTGAACATCGCCGGCCATGCCTCGAGCACCGCGCCGAGCCCCGCCGCGGATACCGCGAGCATCAGCACCAGCGCGCTCAGGCAACCGGCCATCGTCGCGGACGAGCGCCGCAGCCCGTGCCGCGCGCCGTGCGTCATCACGAGCAGCATGTTCGGGCCCGGAATCGCCGACACGACGAACACCGTCGCCACGAAAAGCCACCACGTATGCAAGTTCATGAACTGCCTCTGCCTGGAATGATGTAAGGGAAAACGGACTGCCGATTATGCCGTGCGCACGGCGCTTCTGTCGCGTGTCAGCGGCCGGCGCGGCGCAGCGCGGCCTCGCCGAGCACCGCGAAATCCTGGTCGCCGCCGCCGTGCGCGAGCACGTCGAGCAGGCTGTCGCGCACGACGCTCGCCACCGGCAGCGGCACCGACGTCGCGTCGCCGGCCTCCAGCGCGAGCCGGACGTCCTTCAGCCCGAGCCGCGCCTTGAAACGCGCGGGCTCGTAGCGCCGCTCCGCGATCATCGCGCCGTAGCCTTCGTAGACGGGCCCCGGGAACACGCTGCTGGTGATCACGTCGAGGAAATCGCGCATCGCGACGCCGTGCGCGCCCAGCAGCGCGGACGCCTCGCCGAGCGTCTCGATCGCCGACGCGAGCGTGAAATTCGCGGCGATCTTCGCGACGTTCGCGTGCTGCGGCAACGAACCGAAGCGCCAGGTCTTCTGGCCGATCGCGTCGAACAGCGGCTGCACGCGGTCGATCGCCTCGGCCGGGCCGCCCGCCATGATCGTCAGGCGCGCGGCGGCCGCAACGTCGGGCCGCCCCATCACCGGCGCGGCGACGTAGTCGATGCCGCGCGACGCATGCGCGTGCGCGAGCGATTCGGCGAGCGCGACCGACACCGTCGCCATGTTCACGTGGATCAGCCCGCGCGGCGCCTGGGCCAGCAGCGCGTCGTCGAATACCGCGCGCGCGGCCGTATCGTCGCCGAGCATCGAGAACACGGCGTCGCCGCGAAACGCGTCGGCCGGCGTGTCGACGACACGCGCGCCGACTGCCGCCAGCGGCTCGGCCCGCTCGCGCGACCGGTTCCAGACCCGCACCGTGTGGCCCGCCTTCAGCAGGTTCGTCGCGATCGCCTGCCCCATTTCGCCCAGCCCGATAAACCCGAGATCCATGTCCCGCTCCTTCGCTTCGTGAAGCCGCGAGTTAAACACAGATGCCGGCGCTTTGCAGCGCCTGCCGCCGGCCGGGCGCGGTGCGATACTGCACGGATGACGACCGCGACCTTCCGCTTTCACGGCGAACTGAACGCCTTTCTCGCGCGCCCGCAGCGCGACCGGGCGTTCGCGCACGCGTACGCCCGCGATGCGACGGCGAAGCATGCGATCGAGGCGCTCGGCGTCCCGCATACCGAAATCGGCCGGCTGTGCGTGAACGACGCGCCGGCCGCGCTCGACCGGCCGCTCGACGACGGCGACCGCGTCGAGGTCTTTCCCGAGCGCGCAGGGCCGGCGGCCAACGGCGCGGCCGCGCGGCAACCGGCGTCATGGCGCTTCGTTGCCGACGCGCATCTCGGCGGCCTCGCGCAACTGCTGCGCCTCGCCGGTTTCGACACCTGCTACGACAACCACTACCGCGACGATGAACTCGCGGCGCTCGCCGAGCGGGAGAACCGGATCGTGCTGACGCGCGACCGCGAGCTGCTCAAGCGGCGCGCGGTCGCGCGCGGCTGCTATCTCCATGCGCTGCAGCCGGCCGACCAGTTGCGCGAACTGTTCGAGCGGCTCGATCTCGCGCCGCACATGCGGCCGTTCCGGCTGTGCCTGCGCTGCAACGCGCCGCTGCATCCGCTCGATGCGGCGGCCGCGGCACCGCGCGTGCCGGCCGGCATCCGGCAGCGGCACCGGCGCTTCGCCGCGTGCGACGTGTGCCGGCGCGTGTTCTGGGAAGGCTCGCACTGGCGGCGCATGCGCGCGGTGGTCGACGCGATGCGCATGCCGCCGCCCGCCCGGCTCGACGAACCCGCCGAACCCGGCGCCTGAAAAAACGAAACCCCGCATGCCGAAGCATGCGGGGTTGGCAGACCGGTGACCGGCAACGCCGGCCGTGGCGGCGAACCGCTTAGTTCTGCGTGCCTGCGTCGTTCGTGCCGGCAGCCGATGCGGCTGCAGCCTTCGCCTGGCCCTTCTTCGAACCGTGGTGCTTCAGCTGGTGCTTCGGCTTGCTGTGATCCTTCTTGGCCGGTGCCGAAGCGGCGGCCGACGTGTCGGCTGCCGGCGCGGACGCCTGTGCGAATGCCGAAACCGATGCGAGTGCGAATGCTGCGGCGATGATCGAAGCGAGCGTCTTCTTCATTGTTCTTCCTTTAGCGGAGAAAAAATCAAACGTACCGGTAATCAAAGATGCGAGGCATTCGCACCGGAGCCCCAGGCCGCGAGGCCGGCTTTCGCCGTTTCCGTCGCGACAAAACCTGACGCACTGGTTCCATAACGCACCGCGTTCGCGGCAAGTTGACACGTTGCTTGCATCCTCGGGTTTCCCCGGGGGCAGGCGCGTCGGCCGGCGCCGGCAGGCCGGACAGGCCGCCGCCGCGCGGCGCCGCAAACCGGCTCGCGCGACGCCGGGGCGGCGCTTATACTGGCGTCCATCCGTCCCTTTCCCCGGAAACCGGATCGCGCCGGTCATACGACCGCCGCCGTCTCGAGGCGCTCAAATTGCCCGATCACAATCTGGACAAACTGAAAATCGACCGGCGTCCGATCGCACCGGTGCCGCGTCGGCGCCGGTGGGTCCGCTATGCGGTCGCCGCCGCGCTGATCGTCATCGCGATCGTCGCCGGCCTCGCGCTCACCGGTCGGCCGACCGTCGACACTACGTCCGTCACGTCCGCCTATCCGTACCAGAACGACACGCAGCTCAATGCGACCGGCTACGTCGTGCCGCAACGCAAGGCCGCGGTCGCGTCGAAGGGCCAGGGGCGCGTCGAATGGCTCGGCGTGCTCGAAGGCACGCGCGTGAAGCAGGACGAGGTCATCGCGCGGCTCGAAAGCAGCGACGTGCAGGCGTCGCTTGCCCAGGCGCGCGCGCAGGTGCAGGTCTCCCGCGCGAACCTCGGCGTCGCGCAGGCGGAACTCAAGGATGCGGAGATCGCGTTGCGCCGCACCGCCGCGCTCGCGCCGCGCGGCGCCGTGCCGGCCGCGCAGCTCGACACCGACACGGCCCGCGTGAACAAGGCGCGCGCGACGCTCAATAGCGACCGGGCCGCGATCGCGTCCGCCGAAGCGAACGCGCAGGCCGCGCAGGTCGCGGTCGACCAGACGGTGATCCGCGCGCCGTTCGACGGCATCGTGCTGGCCAAGCACGCGAACGTGGGCGACAACATCACGCCGTTCTCGTCCGCGTCGGACAGCAAGGGCGCGGTCGTGACGATCGCCGACATGGAGACGCTCGAGGTCGAGGCCGACGTCGCCGAATCGAACATCGCGAAGATCCGCGCCGAGCAGCCGTGCGAGATCCAGCTCGACGCGCTGCCCGACATGCGCTTCGCCGGCCGCGTGTCGCGGATCGTGCCGACCGTCGACCGCTCGAAGGCCACCGTGCTCGCGAAGGTGCGCTTCGTCGACCGCGACGAGCGCGTGCTGCCCGACATGAGCGCGAAGATCGCATTCCTGTCGAAGCCGGCGTCGCCGCAGGACCGGCAGCCGGTGACCGCCGTGCAGGCGAGCGCCGTGGTCGAGCGCGACGGCCGGCCGGTCGTGTTCGTCGTGAAGGACGACACCGTGCATGCGGTGGCCGTGACGCGCGGCATGCGGATCGGCGAGCTGGTGGCGATCCGTGGCGTGAAACCCGGCGACACGGTCGTGCTCGCGCCGGGCGCGAAGCTGAAGGACGGCGCGAAAGTGACCGTCGCGAAGAAGTAGCGCGCGTGAACGACGCCCCGCCGCCCCTCGTCGAGATCAGCCACGTCGCGAAGTCGTACCGGCGCGGCAACCAGATCGTGCCCGTGCTGACCGACATCTCGCTCGACATCGGCGAAGGCGACTTCGTCGCGCTGATGGGACCGTCCGGCTCCGGCAAGAGCACGCTGCTGAACCTCGTGGCCGGCATCGACCGGCCCGACAGCGGCGAGTTGCGCGTCGGCGGCCTCGACATCTCGCAACTCGCCGAGGCGCAACTGGCCGAATGGCGCGCCGCGAACGTCGGCTTCATCTTCCAGTTCTACAACCTGATGCCCGTGCTCACCGCGTTCGAGAACGTCGAGCTGCCGCTGATGCTCACGCACCTGTCGCGCCGCGAACGACGCGAGCGCGTCGAGCTCGTGCTCGACATGGTGAATCTCGGCGATCGCACGCGCCATTACCCGTCCGAGCTGTCGGGCGGCCAGCAGCAGCGCGTCGCGATCGCGCGCGCGCTGATCACCGATCCCGTGCTGATCGTCGCCGACGAGCCGACCGGCGACCTCGACCGCGCGTCGGCCACCGACGTGCTCGCGATGCTGCAGCGGATGAACGCCGAACTCGGCAAGACGATCATCATGGTGACGCACGACGCGCATGCGGCCGGTGCCGCGCGTTCGCTCGTGCATCTGGAAAAAGGGGAGCTGATCGATGGGCACGCCGGCTGACCGGCGGCGGGAGCGCGCAAGATGGTCGTGAAGCTGATCGCGCGCAACGCGCTGCGGCACCGGCTGCGCACGCTCCTGACCGTACTCGGGCTGACCATCGCGGTGCTCGCGTTCGGGCTGCTGCATACGGTGGTCGACGCGTGGTACGCGGGCGCGGCGGCCGCGTCCAGCGGCCGGCTCGTCACCCGCAACGCGATCTCGCTGGTGTTTCCGCTGCCGGTGAGCGACGAGAACCGGATCCGCGGCGTCGACGGCGTGACGGCCGTGGTCCGCTCGAACTGGTTCGGCGGCATCTACCGCGACCCGAAGAACTTCTTCGCGAGCTTCGCGGTATCGGACAACTATCTCGACCTGTATCCCGAATTCATCCTGCCGGCGCAGCAGCGCGCCGACTACGACCGCGACCGCCGCGGCTGCCTCGTGGGCCGCCAGCTCGCGACGCAATTCGGCTTCAAGGTCGGCGACGTGATCCCGCTGAAGGGCACGATCTATCCGGGCACGTGGGATTTCGTCGTGCGCGGGATTCTCGACGGCCGCGACGATTCGACGATCACGCGCCAGTTGGTGTTCCATTGGGATTACCTGAACGAGACGGTGCGCAAGCGCACGCCGAAGCAGGCCGACCAGGTCGGCGTGTTCGTGCTCGGCATCGCGAACCCCGACGACGGCGCGTCGATCGCGCGCAACGTCGACGCGGTGTTCAAGAACTCGCTCGCCGAAACGCTGACCGAGACCGAACAGGCGTTCCAGCTCGGTTTCGTCGCGATGTCGAACCAGATCATCGCGGCGATCCGCCTCGTGTCGTACGTGGTGATCCTGATCATCATGGCCGTGATGGCCAACGCGATGGCGATGAGCGCGCGCGAGCGCACGGCCGAATACGCGACGCTGAAGGCGCTCGGCTTCGGCCCCGGGTTCCTCGCGCTGATCGTGTTCGGCGAATCGGTCGCGATCGCGGTGGCCGGCGGCGGGCTCGGCATCCTCGCGACGCCGCCCGCCGCGAGCCTGTTCAAGCAGGCGGCCGGCGGCATCTTCCCGGTGTTCAAGGTGTCGACCGAGACGGTCGTGCTGCAGGCCGCGTGCTCGGTCGCGGTCGGCCTCGCGGCCGCGCTCGTGCCGGCATGGCAGGCCGCGCGCGTGCGCGTCGTCGAAGGCCTGCGGGCGATCGGATAGAGGCGCGCATGGCGATCCCGCTCACCTACATCGCGCGCAATCTGTGGACCCGACGGCTCACCACCGCGCTCACCGCAGGGGGGATGGCGCTCGTGATCTTCGTGTTCGCGACGGTGCAGATGCTCGACGCGGGGCTCACGAAAACGCTCGTGTCGACCGGCGAGGCGGACAACGCGGTGGTGATCCGCAAGGGCGCCGAGACCGAGATCCAGAGTTCGATCGACCATCAGCAGGCCAACGCGCTCGAGATGCACCCGGCCGTCGCGCTCGGCCCCGACGGCCGGCCGCTCGTATCGAAGGAAGCCGTCGTGCTGATCTCGCTCGTCAAGACGTCGACCGGCAAGCCGTCGAACGTCGTGATCCGCGGCGTGTCGCCGGCCGGCCTCGCGCTGCGGCCGCACGTGAAGCTCGCGGCCGGCCGCCCGTTCGCGCCGGGCTCGTCGGAGATCGTCGTCGGCAGCGCGATCGCGAAAGGCTTCAGCGGCACGCAGCTCGGCGACCGCCTGCATTTCGCGCAGCGCGACTGGACCGTCGTCGGCGTGTTCGACGCGGGCGGCAGCGGCTTCGACTCGGAGATCTGGGGCGACGTCGACCAGTTGATGCAGTCGTTCCGGCGTACCAGCTATTCGTCGATGGTGCTGCGCATCCCGAGCGCCGACGGCTTCGCGCGCTTCAAGGCCGACATCGACGTCGACCCGCGGCTGACCGACGAGGCGAAACGCGAACAGACCTTCTACGGCGACCAGTCGAAGGCGCTGTCGACGTTCATCAACATCCTCGGCATCACGCTGTCGACGATCTTCTCGATCGCCGCGATGATCGGCGCGATGATCACGATGTATGCGTCGGTCGCGAACCGCGTGGCCGAGATCGGCACGCTGCGCGCGCTCGGCTTCAAGCGCACCAACGTGCTCGTCGCGTTCCTGCTGGAGGCGCTGCTGCTCGGCTTCGTCGGCGGCGTGATGGGGCTCGCGTGCGCGTCGCTGATGCAGTTCGCGTCGTTCTCGACGACCAACTTCCAGACCTTCTCGGACCTGTCGTTCCGCTTCGTGCTGACGCCGGCGATCGTCGTGAAGACGCTCGTGTTCTCGCTCGTGATGGGGCTCGTCGGCGGCTTCCTGCCGGCGATGCGCGCCGCGCGGCTGAAGATCGTCGACGCACTGCGCGCGCAGTGACGCGCGCCGCCGCTCACGTTCGACGTTCGCGCGGCACCCACGCGCCGTGGAACCCGGCCGGCACGCGACGCGGCAGATGCACGGTCGCCACCGGCCCCGCGTCGATCGCGCGCATCGAGGATCACGACGTCGCTCGTATCCGTCGCCGCGCGGTAGACCATCACCAGCAGCCAGCCGTCGTCCTCGCCGTCTTCGTCGCGACGGCCCGGACGCGGCACGAACACCGGTTCGCCGTTCTGGTCGCCGGGCGGCACCGCGAAATGCATCGTCGTGCCGCGCACGTGATCGAAACGCATCACGCCGCGCATTTCCGTGGGGTTCGGCTGCTCGGCCGCATACAGATAGCGGTAGCGGCGCCCGGTCCGGCTTTCGTCGATGCGCGGCAGCTCGATGCCGCCGTCGGCGAGCGGTCCTTCGTCGACCAATCCGTTCGCCGTATCGATCACGTAGCGCCACAGCTCGCCGACCGGGTTGTCGGCGAAGCGGCCCGTGCGCGCGTCGAGCCGCAGGAACGACGGATAGCGCACCGCGTCGAGCACGATGCACGACGCGTCGCAGTCGTACGCGTTCACGACGTGCTGGATGAAGCACGGCTCGACGCCGAACCAGCGCACGTCGCCGCCGTGGCGCGGGATCACGCCGATGCGCGCGGGCCGGTCGTCGTGCCAGCGCAGCGGCATCCGGTGGCCTTGCTTCAGCAGCGAGAAGTCGTAGCCGACGTTCAGGTCGAGCAACAGGCTGCGGGTTTCGGTGATCGTGAGGTCGTGCATCATCGACGGCGCGCTCAGCTCGATCTCGAGACCGACGCGCGGCACGCCCTGCGCATCCACGACGCCGTAGCGCAGCCACGGCGCACGCCAGTCCGCGCGAAACAGGATCAGCTCGCCGGTCACCGGGTCGACCTTCGGATGCGCGGTCATCCCGCCGTCGAAACCCGCATGCCGCGCCGGCAGGCCGGGCGAATCGAGCGCGGCGGTGATCGCGAGCGGCGCGCCGCCCTCGGCCAGCGCGAGCAGTTCGCCCGCATGCTGCAACACGCTCACGTTCGGATTGGTGTCGGGCAGATGCGGCACTTGCCCGGGTGCATGCACGGCGGCCCAGCGCTGCGTGCGCGCCCAGCGGTTCCGGTAGCTGGCGCGCGGCCGCCGTCGAACGCGATCGCATGCAGCATCGCGGCCTCCGGCCACCACGACAGCACGTCGTTGCCTTCGAAACGGCCGCCCGGCGGGTTCGGGCCGTTGCGCAGCAGCGTGCCGTCGAGTTCGCGCGGAATGGTGCCCGTCACACGCAGATCGACGAGGTCGACTTCGTCGGCGACCGGCGCAATCGCGCCGCGGTTCAGGTCGAATACGGTCATTGCGTCGGCGCTCCGTCAGTGGCCTTCGGTGGACGGCGGCAGGTCGCCGCGCGCCAGCGCGAGCGCATGGTCGCGTACGTCGTCGGGCCAGCCGGCGACGCACTCGGCCAGCCGCGCCGGATCGTTCGCATACAGCGCCCGCGCGGCTTCCTCGAAACCGGGCAGGTCGCCCGCCATCGCCGACATGAAGTGGTAGGCACGGGCCTGCGCGTCGCGCTGCCGGTCGGCCGCCGCATGCGTGCGCCGCGCGTCCTCGACGAGCTTGCGCAGCGCGACCGACGCGCCGCCCGGCTGCGCGCCGAGCCATTCCCAGTGACGCGGCAGCAGCGTGACCTCGCGCGACACGACGCCGAGCTTCGGCCGGCCGCGGCCGCGCTGCTCGCCCGCGCCGGCCGGCTCGCCGGCGCCGCCGGATGCATCGCCCGACGGCACCGCATAGCGCGCGCGAACGTCGTCCGCCGTGCCGCGCAGGTCGAGGTCGATCGAGCGGCCCGTCGCGTCGTCGAAGATCAGGATCGAACCGGGCATCGCGTCGCCGGCCGCCTGCCGGACTGCGAGCGCGACCGTCGCGAGCGGGCCCGACGCGAGCCGCCGGTGCCCGTCGAAGGCCGTGTACGAAGGAAGGAGCGTGGAAGTCGTCATGGTGGTCGCCCGCAGGCTGGAATCGGAATGACGCTATTTTTATCCGGGTATTAATTGGATGTCAATATTATCCGGGTAAAAAACGCCAGCGGATTCCACCCCGCCGCGTGGCCGGGATGGCCGACGTGGCCGGTCAGGCCACCCGCGCCGGCACCGCGATGCCGCGCGCGCTGGCCAACGCGTCGTCGAGCGACACATGCCCTTCGAACGCCGACGACGCCGGCGGCGGCAGGTTTTCCTCGATCGCGTGCGCGAACTGCACGCCGGCATCGTCGGCGAGCCGCGCGCGCAGCGCGGCGACACGCGGGAACGCATCGCGCTCGAACACCGCGTGATAGTCGGCCCAGCGCGCGATCCCGGCGAAGTACGCATCGGCCAGCGTGCGCCGCGCGCCCAGCAGCCACGGGCCTTCCCCGCGTTCGAGCAGCGCTTCGAGTTGCCGGTGCGCCTTCAGCACCTTGCCGCGACCGTATGCCTGCAGCGCCGTTTTCTCGGCGCCTTCGGTGTCGTGTTCGTACACGTACCAGAGCGCACCGAACGCGTTGAAGAACGTCGTGTTCAGCCACGCCAGCATCCGGTTCAGCCGGTCGAAATCCGCGCTGCCCTGGCGAAACGCGAGGCCGCTGTCGAGCGCCTGCGCGCCGATATGGCCGAGGATCGCGATGCTTTCGGTCAGCACGTCGCCGTTCGCGGTGACGAACGCCGGCGTTTCCGCGACGGGGTTCAGGGCGACGAACGCGTCGCTCGTCACCGCGCCCGGCATCGTGATGCGCGACAGCCGGTACGGGCGGCCGACCCATTCGAGCGCGACGATCGAGCCGAACGAGCAGCCGGCGGGAATACCGTAGAGAAGGATCGGAGACATCGGAGAATTCCGCGAAAGTTGAACGAGCCGTCATGCTCCCATGGCGGACGATGGCGCAGTAGCCGCTAAAATCGAAACCCGTCGTTTCTCCATGTGGACGCTGGAAGTGAATCTGAACGATCTCTACCTGTTCGTGCAGGCGGTGGATGCCGGCAGCATGTCGGCGGCCGCGCGCCGGCTCGACCTGCCGAAATCGACGGTCAGCAAGCGCGTGGCCGAGCTCGAGCGCACGCTCGGCGCGCGGCTCGTGCATCGCACGTCGCGCAGCTTCCGGCTCACACCGGTCGGCGCCGAATTCTTCGAGCATGCGCGCGCCGCCGTGATCGAGGCCGAAAGCGCGCGCGACGCGGTGCTGCGGCAGGCCGCCGAGCCGGCCGGCGTCGTGCGGATCACGAGCTCGGTGCCGGTCGCGCAGCACATCCTCGCGCCGTGCCTGCCGGCGCTGGCGATCGCGCACCCGAAGCTGCTGCTGCAGATTCATGCGAGCGACCGACTCGTCGACATCGCGCAGGAAGGCTTCGACATCGCGGTGCGCAGCCATTTCGCGCCGCTGCCCGATTCCGCGCTCGTGCAACGGCCGCTCGCGGCGTCGCCGATCGTCGTCGTCGCCGCGCCGGCCTATCTCGCACGGGCCGGCACGCCCGACACGCCGGCCGATCTCGCGCAGCACGACGGGCTCCACCCGGGGCCGCAGCCGTGGCGGCTGCAGCGCGGCGACGACGCCGGCGACACCGTCGACGTGACGCCGCGCTTGCGGCTGCAGGCCGACGAATCGACGCTGCTGCTACAGGCGGCGACGGCCAGCCTTGGCCTCGCATGCCTGCCCGACTGGATCGCCGGGGCCGCGCTCGCGTCCGGTACGCTCGTGCGCGTGCTGCCCGGCTGGTGCGCCGGCACCGTCACGACGACGCTGCTGATGCCGCATCGGCGCGGCCAGTTGCCGGGCGTGCGCGCCGCCGTCGAGTTTCTCGCGCAGCACGTGGCGCACCACCACCGCAGTGGCCCGGACGACGCGCACGCGTGACCGCGCACCGCCTTCGATCGATTCAAATGCTGAATCGATCAAGTCAGCAATTGGCATGAAAGCGCAAATGTCGACATGACAGAATGACCGGGACGCTGCGCCTGCATCGGCGTCCGGTGCCCGGCCTCCCGTCGGCGGCATCCACACACATCACGCGCGCACCCGACGCGCCTGCCGCACGACGGCACCTTCCGCCCTTCGGAGGAGACGAGTCATGAATCCGCTTCACGCGCTGCCGGCGTCCGCGTCGGCAACGGCCCGGCGCACCCGCGTGCGCTGGCTGGTGCTGGCCGTCCTGTTCGCGATCACGACGATCAACTACGCGGATCGCGCCGCCATCGCGATCGCGGGCCCGGCGCTGGCCCGCTCGATGCACCTGAGCCACGTGCAGATGGGCTTCATCTTTTCCGCGTTCGGCTGGTCGTACGTAGTCGCGCAATTGCCGGGCGGCTGGCTGCTCGACCGCTACGGCTCGCGCATCGTCTACGCATTCAGCATCTTCTTCTGGTCGCTGTTCACGCTGCTGCAAGGCGGGATCGGCTTCTTCGGCGGGGCGGCCGCGTTCGCGCTGCTGTTCGGGCTGCGTTTTCTGGTCGGCGCGGCCGAGGCGCCGTCGTTCCCCGCCAACAGCCGGATCGTGTCCGCGTGGTTCCCGGCGCCCGAGCGCGGCACCGCGTCGGCGATCTTCAACGCCGCGCAGTACGCGGCGACCGTCGTGTTCGCGCCGCTGATGGGCTGGCTCGTGCATGCGTTCGGCTGGCAGTCGGTGTTCGCGGTGATGGGCGTGCTCGGCTTCGTGTTCGTGCTGGTGTGGAACCGCACGATGTACGACCCGAAGCATCACCCGAACATCAACCGCGCGGAACTCGACTACCTCGCCGAAGGCGGTGCGCTCGTTAACATCGACCAGGCGACGGGCGGGCGCGACGGCGGCCCGTCGATGCGCCACGTGAAGGCGCTGCTGAGAAACCGGATGCTGGTCGGCGTGTACGTCGCGCAGTACTGCATCAACGCGCTCACCTACTTCTTCATCACATGGTTCCCCGTCTATCTCGTGCAGGCGCGCGGGATGTCGATCCTCAACGCCGGCCTCGTCGCGTCGATCCCCGCCGTATGCGGGTTCCTCGGCGGGATTCTCGGCGGCGTCGTGTCCGATGCGCTGCTCAGGCAGGGCCGGTCGCTGTCGGTCGCGCGCAAGGTGCCGATCGTGATCGGCATGCTGCTGTCGATGTCGATGATCGTCTGCAATTACACCGATTCGCACGTGCTCGTCGTGGTGTTCATGGCGCTGTCGTTCTTCGGCAAGGGGCTTGGCGCGCTCGGCTGGGCCGTCAACGCCGACACCGCGCCGCGCCAGATCGCCGGCCTGAGCGGCGCGCTGCTCAACACGTGCGGCAATCTTTCCAGCATCACGACGCCGATCGCGATCGGCTATATCGTCGACCGCAGCGGCTCGTTCAACGGCGCGCTCGTCTATGTCGTCGCGCATGCGCTCGTCGCCGTGGTCTGCTACCTGTTCGTCGTCGGCGAGATCCGCCGCGTCGAGCTTCAATGAACGGCGCGGGCCGCACCGGCGCGTCCGGCTGCCCGCACGCCACCGGAACCAGGAGCGAATCGATGTCCGAACCCAGCCGTGCCGGCACCCCGCGCGTCACCCGCATGCAGGTGATTCCCGTCGCCGGCCGCGACAGCATGCTGCTCAATCTGTGCGGCGCACACGCGCCGTACTTCACGCGCAACCTCGTGATCCTCGCCGACAGCAGCGGGCATACGGGCGTCGGCGAAGTGCCGGGCGGCGAAGGCATCCGCTACGCGCTCGAGCGCATGACGGATCTCGTGGTCGGGCAGTCGATCGGACGCTACCAGGCAACGCTCAACGCGGTGCGCGCGGCGCTGTCCGGTGCGGGCGGCGCCGGCGCCGGGCGCACGATCCGCCACGAAGTGACGTCGGCCGGCGAGGCGGCGGTGCTGCGTCAGCCGCACGAGATCAACCTGCGGCTCGACAACGTGATCACCGCGATCGAAGCCGCGCTGCTCGACCTGCTCGGCCAGCACCTCGACGTGCCGGTCGCGGCGCTGCTCGGTGAAGGCCAGCAGCGCGACGCGGTGCCGATGCTCGCGTATTTGTTCTACCTTGGCGACCGGCGCCGCACCGATCTGCCGTATCGCGACGAAGCGCAGGCGTCGGACCCGTGGTTCCGGCTGCGCAACGAAGCGGCGCTCACGCCGGCCGCGATCGCGCGGCAGGCCGAAGCCGCGGTCGAGCGCTACGGTTTCGCCGATTTCAAGCTGAAGGGCGGCGTAATGGCCGGCGCCGACGAGATGGAAGCGATCGCGGCGATCAAGGCACGCTTTCCCGCCGCGCGCGCGACGCTCGACCCGAACGGCGCGTGGTCGCTCGACGAGGCCGTCGCGCTGTGCCGCGGGCAAGGCCACCTGCTCGCGTATGCGGAAGATCCTTGCGGGCCGGAAGGCGGCTATTCGGGCCGCGAGGTAATGGCCGAATTCCGCCGCGCGACGGGGATTCCGACCGCCACCAACATGATCGCGACCGACTGGCGGCAGATGGATCATGCGGTGCGGCTGCAGGCGGTCGACATTCCGCTCGCCGATCCGCATTTCTGGACGATGCAGGGCTCGGTGCGGCTCGCGCAACTGTGCCGCGACTGGGGGCTCACGTGGGGATCGCACTCGAACAACCACTTCGACGTGTCGCTCGCGATGTTCACGCATGCGGCAGCGGCCGCGCCCGGCACGATCACCGCGATCGATACACACTGGATCTGGCAGGAAGGCGACGCGCGGCTCACCCGCGAGCCGCTCGCGATCGTCGGCGGCAAAGTGGCCGTGCCGGAACGGCCGGGGCTCGGCATCGAACTGGACATGGCGCAGGTCGAGGCCGCGCATGCGCTGTACAACGAGGTGGGCGGCACCGCGCGCGACGATGCGGTCGCGATGCGTTATCTGGTGCCGGGGTGGACGTATGATCCGAAGCGGCCGAGTTTCGGGCGGGTGTAGAGCGGGCTGAAGGGGCGGCTGCCGAACGCGGAAAACGGCCGCATTCGGCCGGCTGCCCGAATCGGCCCGCGCGGTCGGCGGTCGGGCGCTTCCATCCATCGGCAACAGAACGCGCTCCATGACGGCATCCGGTCCGACACTGCGGCAGATCATCGTCTTCGTGCTGTATTCGGTGCCGTGTCTGGCCGGGAGCATGACCGTCGCTGGCTATGTCGCGCCCCGGATCACGCGGAACGTATCGAATTTCGAAGGCGGTGCGGGCTATGCGGCGCTGGGGTGGATCGTCATCCTGACCTGCACGTTCTGCGGGCTGTCGACCGCCCTCCGCGTGGTGCTGCGGAAAAGAACCGTGGTGCTCGCGGTTATTACGGCGGGATTCGCTGTGTTGTCGGTGTTGGCGTTCAGGGCGATCCGCGAGTTGGCGACCTGGCGGGTCGATCAGCGGTTCCGCAAAAACAAAAAGGGCTTGATCTTGCGATCAAGCCCTTCGAAGTCCGTTGGTGGAGCGGAGGAGGATCGAACTCCCGACCTTCGCATTGCGAACGCGACGCTCTCCCAGCTGAGCTACCGCCCCAACAGTCGATCATCATACACACGCATTTCCGCGCTTGGCAATAGGGGTTACGTCACCCCGACGCGTTACTTCGACGGCGCCCCCGCCAGCACCCATTCGACCACCGAACGGACGTCTGCGTCGCTCATGCGCGGATGCGCCGGCATCGGAATCGCACCCCAGACACCCGAGCCGCCGTCCTTCACCTTCTTCGACAGCTTGGCCACGGCCTGCGGATCGGACTTGTAGCGCGCGGCGATATCCTTGAACGACGGGCCGACGAGCTTGCGGTCCACCGCGTGGCAGCCCATGCACGCGTTGCTGCGGGCCACCTTCAGGCCGTCGCCGACGTCCGCATGCGCGACGCCCAGCGTGCCGGCCGCGAGCGCCGCAGCCGCGGCGCCCTGCACCATCCATCGTTTCATCTGCTTCATCCGCATGCCCGTCATTGCGCCTTCGCCTTCGGATTGCCCGGATGCACGCTCGACGAATTCGAGATCGGCGCGGGCGGCTGCAGCGGCGCGGACTGCACCGATGCGTCGGGCACCGCGCCGACCGTCGCGCTGTCCGCCGGTGCGGCAGCCGCCTGCGCGCCGGATGCGCCGCTCGCCGGCGACGCGTCCTGCAGCGCCTGCGCGTCCTGCGGCTTCACGTACTGGAACACCTTCACGACCTTCTCGACGCCCGGCACCTGGCTCGCGGCTTCCGCACCGCGATTGCCTTCATCCACCGTCACGAGGCCCATCAGGTAAAGATTGCCGCGTTCGGCGACGACCTTGTAGTAGTTCGCCGAGATGCCCTTCGTCGCGATCAGCTCCGACTTCACGCGCCCTTCGAGGTACGAGTCGTTCGCGCGCGACGACAGCGACGACGCCGGCTCGACCGACAGCTCGTTGACGATGCCGTTCACGTTGTTGATGCCGCGCACGATTTCCTCGGCGCGCTGCTTCGACGCATCGTTCGGCACTTCGCCCGTCAGCAGCACGCGACGGTTGAACACCGTCACGTTCACGTGCGACTGGTCCGGCAGCCCGTTGTTGATCTGCGTGAGCGACTTGACCTGGATCTCGCGATCCTCCGTCTGCGCGCCGAGCGTACGGCGATCGGTCGCGATCAGCGCGCCGCCGCCCGCCGCAGCGCCCACGACTCCGAGCACACAACCCTGCAGCGACACGGCGAGGCCCGCCGTCAGCGCGGCGAGCAGCGTGGTTCTGACGAGCGTCTGTTTGACGCGGCTTTGATTCATCGACGGCTCTCCTTCGTTCAATCCTCACCCAGCAGCATCGCGTCGATGCCGTCGCACAGGCAGTGGATGGTCAGCAGATGGACTTCGTGGATGCGCGCCGCGCGAACGGCGGGCACGCTGATCGGAATATCGGTGTCGGACAGCGCGGCCGCGACCGTGTGGTCGTTGCCGCCCGTCAATGCGACGACGGTCATCTCGCGCTCGTGCGCCTCGTCGATCGCCGCGAGCACGCGCGGCGATGCGCCGCCCGCGTCGAGCACCAGCAGGATGTCGCCCGTCTGGCCCAGCACGCGCACCTGCTGCGCGAACAACTGCTCGACGGCCGCGGCGCCCGCGAGGCCGGCCTGCGACGCGTCGGTGGCCAGCGCGATCGCGGGCAAGCCCGGACGCTCGCGCTCGAAACCGCCGACGAGCGACGCGGCGAGGTATTGCGCGGCGGCGGCCGACGGGCCGTCGCCGCATGCGACGATCTTGTTGCCGTTCGCCAGTGCGGCGAACATCGCATCGACCGCGGCTGCGATCGGCAGCGACAGCGTGTCGGCCGCTTCGGCGTGAAGCGCGGCGCTGTCGCGGAATTGTTGCTGAATACGTTCGACTGACATCGATTCCTGGTGAACTGGGCGCGCGGCACAACTCGCGCGACATCGTGGGTGCGGCGAGTTTACCGTACTCCGGCGCCCTCTCCGGGGGTCCGGCAAGAACTCTTTACATCTCGTCACAGCTCGCGGCTACGCGTCGTCGGTACGAAATGCGTCGCGCAACCACGCGAGCCGCCCGGCCTCGAACGCGACGACGTCGAAACGGCATGCGGCGCCGGCGCCGTGCCGCGACCAGAACTGCAACGCGGCCGCGACCAGACGCCGCCGCTTGCGCCAGCCGACGCTCGCGGCCGCACCGCCATGCCGGGTGCTGCGCCGCGCGCGCACTTCGACGAACACGAGCATGCCGTCGGGCTCGCGCATCACGAGATCGAGCTCACCGCCGCGCATCGTCACGTTCGCGGCGACGAACCCGAGACCGCGGCGCTCGAGAAACTGCCGCGCGCGCTGCTCGAACGCCGCGCCGACCGGTTTGGATCGCGCCGCGCCGGAAAAGTTGTCGCCCGAATGCGGCCGACCGCGCGCGCCATCCGGCCGGGCCGGCGCCGCGTGGCACAATGCCGTCCTTGTTCCGCTCGTGCCGCGATTGCGTGCCTTGCCTGCCATGACTGCCCTCCTCGAACTCGCGCCTACGCAGCACTACCCGGACGCCGCGCTCTACGTGGTCGCCACGCCGATCGGCAATACGGCCGACATCACGCTGCGCGCGCTGCACGTGCTCGGCCTCGCCGACCGCATCGCTGCCGAAGACACCCGCAATACGGGCCAACTGCTCGCCCGCTACGGGATCTCGAAACCGCTCGTCGCCGTGCACGAGCACAACGAACGCGAAGCCGCGCAGCGCGTGATCGAACTGCTGCGTGGCGGCGAACGCGTGGCCTACGTGTCGGACGCCGGCACGCCCGGCATTTCGGACCCCGGCGCGCGACTCGTCGACGCCGTGCGTGCCGCCGGCTTCACGGTGGTTCCGCTGCCGGGCCCGAGCGCTGCCGTGACCGCGCTGAGCGTGGCCGGCGACTGGGCCGGCGCATTCACGTTCGCGGGCTTCCTGCCGCCGAAGGCGAAACAGCGCGCGACCGCACTGCAGGCGCTGGCGTCGCACCCGTACGCGCTGGTGTTCTACGAAGCGCCGCACCGGATCGCCGAGACCGTCGCCGCGCTCGCCGACGCGTTCGGCCCCGCGCGCCGGCTGCTGATCGCGCGCGAGCTCACCAAGCTACACGAGCAGTTGTTCCAGGGCACCCTGGCCGAAGGACAGAGCTGGCTCGCGGGCGATGCGAACCGGCAGCGCGGCGAGTTCGTGCTGGTCGTCGAAGGCGCGCCGGCGGCAAGCGGCGAAGCCGACGATACCGCGCACGACGCGCTGCTCAGGCTGCTGCTGGAAGAAGTGCCGGTGAAGAGCGCGGCCAAGCTCGCGGCCGCGCTCACGGGTGCATCGCGCAACACGCTGTATGCGCGTGCGCTCGCGCTGAAGGAAGGCTGACGCGCGACGCCGGCGCGCGGAAACGACAAAGGGCTGCCGGAAGGCAGCCCTTTGTGCATGAGCGGACGATCCGCCGCGTTACTTCGCCGAGATCGACGCGAACATTTCGTCGCGCGCCTCGCGCGCTTCCTGCGGCGACAGCCCTTCGATCTTCACGCGGCCCGTGCCGGCGTGCACGAGGCCGATCACCTTGGCCGCCGCATACGACAGGTCGAGCACGCGGCCACGCTTGAACGGCCCGCGATCGTTGACCTTCACGACGACCCACTTGCCGGTCGATGCGTTCGTCACCTTGATGTACGACGACAGCGGCAGCGTGCGGTGCGCGGCGGTGAACGCGTTCATGTTGAAGCGCTCGCCGTTCGCGGTGCGGCGGCCGTGGAAATCCCGCCCGTACCACGATGCGCGACCGGTCTGGCGGAAATCGGACACGTCCTTGCCGTCGATCGGCTCGGCGTCCGCCAGCGACGACTTCTTCGCGTCCTTGCTGTCGGCAGCCGGCATCGACGCCAGCGCGGAATCGAAATTGAGCGGCTGCTTGTCGTCGTCCGCCTTCGCTGCAGCGGCCGTCCTGTCGACCGCCTTCTTCTGGCTCACGCTGCCGGTGGTCTGGCTGGGTGGCACCGCACAGCCCGTCAGCGCAAAAAATAATGCAATGGTTCCGAATCGGCTCGGAAAACGTAAATTCATCGACGTGTCGCCTTCTGGTTCGGGCCGCATCGATACAACGCTGCTTCACAACGCAGAGATGCGGCCCGGACGGCAAATGCGTGCACGCCCCGCTCGAGTGCGAGCAGGCGGCTAGCATGGGCGCGGCGTTCGTCTAGGCCGCAACCGTCCTGATTAGCTTTCACGTCTGGCGCAACCTGTCCCCAACAGCCTGACCAGACCCCACATGCCGCCATCGAACATGGCTTCACGTTCGCGCGCGTCGATACGACCAACGCACAGGAACGGCGGCACAGGCCTCATCCGGCGGCGCGGCAGCTGGGCCGCAAGCGGGCGCGCAGCACCCGGCCGGACAAGACGTGAGCACCGAATGCTCGGTGCTGGATACACCGCCGGACTCCCCCGGCGGCCGATGCTTGACGGTGAATCGGATGCCTTATTTAACAGGGCCGAAACACCAGCGAATTGCGTGAAATTCACGCGCAATGGGGCGCATTATACATAAATCAAAACCTTGTCTCGAAAAGCGCCCCCGGCGGACCATTGATTCTCGCTATGGCTGTAACAATCGGCATGCTCCGGGAATGCCCTCATCCACGCGCCGCGGCATGCGTCGCACGCACGGCAGGCGGCGCGCGCGACCGGTACAATCGCTCCTTTTAGCCGCCGGTGCCTCCATGAAAGTCACGCTCATTCCGGTCACGCCATTCCAGCAGAACTGCTCGCTGCTCGTCTGCGAGAAGACGGGCCGCGCCGCCGTCGTCGATCCGGGCGGCGATCTCGACCGGATCGAACAGGAAGTCGCGCGGCAGAACGTGCAGGTCGAGAAGGTGCTGCTCACGCACGGGCACATCGATCACTGTGCGGGCGCGAAGACGCTCGCGACGCGCTACGGCGTGCCGATCGAGGGGCCCCAGGAAGACGAACGCTTCTGGATCGAGAAGCTTCCGATGCAGAGCGAACGCTTCGGCTTTCCGGCCGCCGACAGCTTCGAGCCCGACCGGTGGCTGAACGACGGCGACATCGTGCAGTTCGGCGACGAGACGCTCGAGGTCTATCACTGCCCGGGTCACACGCCCGGCCACGTCGTGTTCTTCAGCCGCGCGCATCGCGTCGCGATCGTCGGCGACGTGCTGTTCGCGGGCTCGATCGGCCGGACCGATTTCCCGCGCGGCAATCACGAGGATCTCGTCCGTTCGATCAAGGAAAAGCTGTGGCCGCTCGGCGACGACGTCACGTTCGTGCCCGGTCATGGCCCGGTGTCGACGTTCGGTGACGAGCGCCGCACGAACCCGTTCGTGTCCGACAAGGTATTCGGATGAATCAGACCGCCATCCCGGAAATTTACGTCAGCACCGACGTCGAAGCCGACGGCCCGATTCCCGGCCCGCACTCGATGCTGAGCTTCGCGTCGGCCGCCTATACCGAGGACAAGCAACTGATCGCGACGTTCTCGGCAAACCTCGAGACCCTGCCCGGTGCGCACGCGCACCCGGTGCAGGAAGCCTGGTGGAAAACCGAACCCGAAGCGTGGGCCGCATGCCGGCGCGACCTGCAGACGCCCGAGACGGCGCTGGTCGCCTACGTCGAATGGGTCGAGGCGCTGCCCGGCAAGCCGGTGTTCGTCGCGATGCCGGCCGGCTTCGACTTCACGTTCATGTTCTGGTACATGATGCGTTTCGCGGGGCGCTGCCCGTTCTCGTGGTCGGCGCTCGACATCAAGACGCTCGCGTTCGCGATGACGGGCCTGCCGTACCGCAAGGCGATCAAGCCGCGCTTTCCGAAGCACTGGTTCGACGATCATCCGCACACGCACGTCGCGCTCGACGACGCGATCGAGCAAGGCGCGCTGTTCTGCAACATGCTCGCCGACCTGCGCCGTCAGCAGGCCGCGCTCGCGGGCCTGGCCGTGTCGGATACCGATCGGTCGGATAGCGCGGGGGCGGGACAAAATCCCACGGATCCGCGAGCAAATTAGCGAATCTCGCTCAACAGCGCGTCGCCAGATTGCCTTTCCTTTCCCGGCCCTCTAACATTCAGCGTGTTGTAGCTGCCGCATGGAGGCGCAGGTGACGCTCGATTCCTTTTCGCAAAAAATCCTTCGCCTGTTGCAGCTCGACGCGCGCCGTTCCGTTCAGGAAATCTCCGACCAGGTCGGGCTGTCGAGCACACCGTGCTGGCGCCGCATCAAGGACATGGAACAGTCGGGCGTGATCCAGCGCTACACGGCGCTGCTCGATCGCGAGAAGCTCGGCCTGCACGTCTGCGCGCTCGCGCACGTGCACCTGACGCGCCACAACGAAGGCGGCGTCGAGCAGTTCGAGCGCGAGATCGCGACCTGCCCGGAAGTCACCGAGTGCTACAGCACGACCGGCGAAGCCGATTACATCCTCAAGATCGTCGCGCCGGACATCAAAGCCTACGACGTGTTCCTGCACGAACGCATCTTCAAGATTCCGGCCGTGTCGCAGGTGCGCACGAGCGTCGTGCTGCGCGAAATCAAGTTCGACACGCAACTGCCGCTGTAACGCGCAGCCCCACCCCTGCGGCCGGCCGCGTTCGCGGCTGCCGGCTGCCGGTCACGTCTGCACGGGCAGCGTGCGCGTGAAGCCGATCCGGCGCGCACCGAACTCGCGCTTCAGCGTCTCGACGTCGAGCCGACCGGCCAGCGTCGCATCGGCGTCTCGCGGGTCGCTGTCGAGCGTCACGTCGACCTCGAGCCCCGTACTCAGGTAATGCAGATTGATCGCCGCCGCGTGCAACCCGCGCTGCGCGAGCGCGGCCTCGAGCCGGGCCGCGAGCTCGCCGCGCGGCGGCAGCGCGAGCGCCGGACGGCGCGCCGCGTCGTTCTCGGGGTCGACATGGATCAGCGCATCGAGCACGCGCGGGTCGGACAGCACGCGCGCCCGCGCGGTCTCGGCGATGTAATGCCCTTCGGAGACGGAGATCTTCGGATCGACGAGGATGTGCGCATCGACGAGCGCGGCATCGCCCATCTTGCGCGTGCGCAGGTCGTGCACGTCGCGCACGCCGGGCGTCGCGGCGAGCAGCGCGCGGATCTCGGCCGTGTCGGCCGTATCGAGCGCGCGGTCGGAGAGGTCCTGCAACGCGTCATAGCCGAACGTCCAGCCCATGCGCGCGACCATGAAGCCGACGATCGCCGCCGCGATCGGGTCGAGCAGCCGTACACCGGCCAGGCTGCCGACGATGCCGATCGCGACGACGAGCGACGACGCGGCATCCGAACGCGCATGCCACGCGTTGGCGACGAGCATCGCCGAGCGCACGCGCCGCGCTTCGCGCAGCATGTAGCGGAACAACGCTTCCTTCGACACGAGCACCGTCAGCGCAACGATCAGCGCGGAAAAATGCACGGCCGGAATGTTTTCGAGATTAACGAGACGGTCGCCGGCGCGCCAGAGCATGCCGATACCGACAGCAATCAGGATCGCGCCGAGAAACAGCGACGCGACCGTCTCGTAGCGGCTATGGCCGTAATTGTGGTCGGCATCCGGCGATGCGCCGCTATGCCGATTCGCAACCAGCACGACAAAATCCGAGATCAAATCGGAAATCGAATGCACACCGTCGGCAATCAATGCCTGCGAATGCGCAATCACGCCAACGACGATCTGAAATGTCGCAAGCACGACATTCAGCACAATACTGACGAGCGTGCTCTTGCGCGCAACTGCGTGCTTATCCGCGCTCTGCGCGTCGCCGGAAAACGTGGACATGAAATATGAGATATCGGTGTGCGAGTCGTAATTCTATCAAAGGCGCCCTGCGAGCCCTTCCAATACCCACAAATTTCTCATTTAAATCAATCGCTTATGCGAACGTGTCGCATTTTCATTCACGCGACACATGCTTACATTTTCATGACGGCGCGGCAGGGCTCTGCCGGTATCCTGAAACAAAAAAGCCGCGCTCCTCGACGGACACGCGGCTCTCTTGAAGAGCAGGCAACTTAAACGAACGTTTAAATCGCAAACTGATCGCGGTTCTTGCCGGCGATCCAGCGCGGCGGCTTGCCACGACCCGACCACGTCGCGCCCGTTTCCGGGTCACGGTATTTCGCCGCCACGCCTGCGCGCGGACGACCAACCTTGCCGGCCTTCGCGCGGCTGAGACCGAGTTCGGCGAGCGAAAAGCCGTAGTCGGCAATTTTCTGCTTCACGTCATTCAGCACTTCAGCGTATTCACGCGACTTCGCTTCTTCGATTTGCTTCTCCAGCTTCTCCCGCTGGGCCAGCAGGTCCTTGTAAGAAGACATAGTTTCCCTTTCTATCTATCTGACCAATGGCGCCGGTCTGCAGCCGGCTCACCATTCATGAAATATATGTGCCTCGGATTTTCGAAGGCAGAGATTAGCACAAAAAAGATTTGATAGAAGCGAGATTCATGAAAATCCCGAGGCCAATTGGTATTCGCACATGTCATTTTGACCGGCCGCGGCCTTTTCTCAAATTTTTACGCTCCTGCATAGAGATTAGGACATTAGCGATCGACTATTCGGTCTATCAACATACGCAATTACCCTGCATTCAAGAAAATCAAAGCTTTCATCGGACGACAGTTTTGCAAAAACCACATGACGCAGTTTGCTAAACGGACAAATCCCTGACCCGTGACGTCACGTCACATCCTTTGCGCAGGCGATCAATCGCTCGTGCAGCGCACCGGCATCGGCCGAAGGCGACTCGAACGGCGTGCGCACGCGGCGCCCGTCGCATCGCCAGTCCGCGCCGTGGCGATCGACGCCGAGCAGGTCGAGCCCGTCGCGGTGTGCGTCGCTCGTCTCGTATGCGCGCCACAGCGCCTGTTCGTCGTCGAATGCGAGCGGCGGCAGCGCATCGAGATGCGTGCCGTCGACCCAACCCATCCGGCCGAACCCGCCGATATAGCGCAGCCGCTCGATCTCGAGCGCCCAGAACGCGAAATCGCCGAGCGCGAGATAGCGCGCGGCGTCCGGTTCGTAGCGCAGGTAACGCGCGGTGACGTGCGGATCGTCGCCGAGCGGCACGAACCGGCCCAGCAGCGTCGCGCGCTCGGCATTCAGGACCTCGCCGCCGCTCGCATCGACGACGAGGAAACCCGCACGCGGATCGGCGGCGAGATTGCGCGTATGCTCGGCCAGGCCGCTCACCAGGATCACGGGCCGATGGCTTGCATCGGGCGCAAACGGCACGACCGTCGGATACGGGAAGCCCTGCGGTTCGCGCGCATGAGTGGCGAGCGTGCCGAGCGCGCAGCGGTGCAGCAGATGCAAGGCGAAGGCGGGATCGATGTTCAAGCGGAACTCCTGCGGTCGAAAGGCGGCGCGGCGGGCATCGCTTCGATGTTACCCGCGCTCGCCGCACGTTGCGCATCGGCCGAACGGCCGATGCGACGCCGAACCGCCGCCTCGGGATGGCCCGATCGCCCGCGCATCGACCGAACGGCCATCGCCCGGCAAGAACGTAAGCGGTTCGATAGAATCGGACAAATCCGACGGGCACCGTGTGCGCCCGCGCATTTTCCTGGCGAGCCTCCCCGTGTCCGAATCCTCCTCCCCCGAATCGTCGTCCCCGTTCGCCGCGCCGCCCGACGCGCATCGCGTGCTGCCGCTGCCGGCCCGCCAGCGTGCGCGCACGGCGTCGATGGCGCTGTTCTTCGTCGCCGGCATGATGTACGCGTCGTGGGGCGTGCACGTGCCGACCGTGCGCGACAAGTTCGCGCTGAGCCCCGGGCTGCTGTCGATCGCGCTGTTCGCCGTCGCCGGCGGATCGATCGCCGCGATGCTGACCATCGCGCGCTGGATCGCGCGCGTCGGCTCGCGCACCGCGTGCCTCGCCGGCGGGCTCGTGATGTCCGCGTGTGCGGCGCTGATCCTCGTCGTGCCCGACTACTGGATGCTGCTTCCGGTGCTCGCGCTGTTCGGCTTCTCGATGGCGACGCTCGACGTCGCGATGAACGCCGAGGCCAGCGCGGTCGAAATCGCACTCGGCAAGCCGATCATGTCGTCGCTGCACGGGATGTTCAGCATCGGCGGGATGGCCGGCGCGGCGGCCGGCGGCGCGCTGCTGTCGGCCGGCATGGCGCCGGTCGCGCATCTCGCGCTCGCGGCGGCAGCGTGCGCCGCGGTGCTCATGGCCGCGAGCCCGGCCGTGCTGCCGCACGTGCCGCATCACGAACAGGCACACGGCGGCGGCAACCGCTGGCGCTCGCCCGCGTTGTGGATGCTCGGCGGCATCGCGTTGATCGCGCTGGTCGCCGAAGGGGCGATGTACGACTGGGCGACGGTCTACATGCGCGACGTCGTCGCGGCGAGCCCCGCGCTCGCGAGCGCCGCGTACGCGGCGTTCTCGGGCGGGATGGCCATCGCGCGCTTCGCGGGCGACGCCGTGCGCGCCCGCTTCGGCGCGCCGCAGCTCGTGTTCGCGAGTGCGTCGCTCGCGTGCGCGGGGATGATCGGCGCGCTGCTGCTGCCGAACCCGGTCGCGGTGCTGACGGGTTTCACGCTGATGGGCCTCGGGCTGGCCAACATGATGCCCGTGCTGTTCGCGGCCGCCGCGCGCGTGAAAGGCATCCATGCGGCCGAAGGGCTCGCGCACGTGGCCGGGCTCGCGTATTTCGGGCTGCTGTTCGGTCCGGTCGTGATCGGCGCGGTCGCGCAGGCCGCGAACCTGACGATCGGCCTGTCGGTCGTCGCACTATGCGCGGCGCTCGTCGCGCTCGTCGCACCCAGGGTGCTCGCGCACCTGAAAATCTGACGGCGCGGCGGCGCACGCCGGCCCAAAAAGAAAGCGCGCATGCGTGGCCGCATGCGCGCTTTCACCCCTGCTGTTGACCGCTGGTCGCGTTACATCTTCACTTCGTCGAGCAGCGACTTCTTGCCGCTCTTGTAGTTGTACAGCGAAATCACGCCGTGCTGCAGGTCGCCCTTCGAATCGAAGGTCGTCGTGCCGATCACGCCCGTGTATTTCGTCGCCGGCATCGCCGCGAGGATCTTAGCCGGGTCAACCGAGTTCGCGCGCTTCATCGCGTCGGCGATGATGTACACGGCGTCATACGTGAACGGCGCGTAGATCTGGATCGGCTGGCCGAAGCGCTTCTCGTACTTCGCCTTGAACGCGCTGCCGCCGGGCATCTTCTCGAGCGAAGCACCGGCTTCCGAGCACACGACGTTGTCGGTCGCGTCGCCGGCCAGGTCGGCCAGCTTCTCCGTGCACACGCCGTCGCCCGCGAAGATCTTCGCGCGCAGGCCGAGCTGCTTCGCCTGCTTCGCGAACGGGCCGCCGGTAGCGTCCATGCCGCCGTACATGATCGCGTCCGGGTTCTCGCCCTTGATCTTGGTCAGAATCGCGCGGAAGTCGACCGCCTTGTCGTTCGTCGCGTCATGCGACATCACCTTCAGGCCGAGCGCCTTCGCCTTCTTCTCGAACTCGTTCGCGAGACCCTGGCCGTACGCGGTCGAATCGTCGACCACCGCCACGCTCTTGATGCCCTTCGAGTGCGCGTAGTTCGCCAGTGCCGGGCCCTGCTGCGCATCGGTCGCCACCACGCGGTACGTGGTCTTGAAACCTTGCTGCGTGTACACCGGGTTGGTCGCCGACGGCGAAATCTGCACGATGCCCGCATCGCTGTAGATCTTCGAGGCCGGGATCGACGTGCCCGAGTTCAGGTGGCCGACCACCGCGACGACCTTGTCGTCGACGAGCTTCTGCGCAACCTGCGTCGCCTGCCGCGGGTCGGCGGCGTCATCCTGCGGGTCGAGTTGCAGCGTGATCTTCTGGCCGCCGATCGTGAGACCCTTCGCGTTGATCTCCTCGACTGCGAGACGCGCGCCGTTTTCGTTGTCCTTGCCCAGGTGTGCAATGCCGCCCGTCAACGGCGCGACGTGGCCGATCTTGACGACTTGATCGGCGCACGCGTTGCTTGCAGCTGCAGCACACAGCATCGCCGCTGCGGTGATCGGCAACAGCTTTTGCATCTTGATATTCATGTAAGTCTCCAGTTCGGTCCCAAAAAACGCCATCGCCCGGTGCCCCGCTGCCATCCCCGTGTTTGCAATCACTGGACGATTCGCCGGTTGCATCGTTCATGCACTTGGCCTCAAGCACGTGAAAACCGCCGCTTTTAGCGGCCGCCCGCCCGTACTTGCGCGCAAGTGTAGGTGATCAAATTAATTTGTGGGACTTTTTTGGGGTAGTGGTAACACTACCGATATGTGCGCTTTGGAAGGAGGACTCGAATAGCGCTGCAAGCCCCGACGGATAAGGGTTTCCGCTAATTCGCGACATACTTTCGAAAGGTCGTTTCGACCCATTCGCGAGGGCATTTCGATTCGGTATTTTGTGCCCGCGATCGTTGAATGAAACGCGCGTGACACCACGCGCGTTTCGTCGTCCGGTATCGATCGTTCTGGCGGATGAAGCAGCGTTCAGGCGGCCGCCGCACGCCATTCCGCGTCGAGCGCGGCGACCAGTTGCGACGTCGTCAGCGCATCGCCGCGCCGCCGCGCGAGCGGCGCGCCCTGCCCGGCCCACAGCGACAGGTAGTCGCCGTCGTTCGCGCGCGCGGCGGCCTGGCGCAGCGGCTGGGTCAGCGCGTTCTGGATCGGATACGGTGCGGCGTCCGCGACGTGCTCGCCGAGCCGCGCCATCAACGCGTTGCGCAGCCCGCGTGCATGACGGCCGGTGATCGCGCGCGTGACCTGCGTCGACGTATCGGCGCTCGCGAGCAGCCGCGCCTTCCAGTCCGCCGCGATCGCGCTTTCCGCGCAGGTGAGGAACGCGGTGCCGAGTTGCGCGCCCTGCGCGCCGAGCGCGAGCACGGCCGCGATGCCGCGGCCGTCCATGATCCCGCCCGCGGCGAGCACGGGCAGGCCCGTCGCGTCGACGAGCTGCGGCACGAGCGCGAGCGTGCCGATCAGCGCATCGTCGGCGGAACCGATGAAGGTGCCGCGATGGCCGCCCGCCTCGGCGCCTTGCGCGGAAATCGCGTCGGCGCCGGCCGCCTGCCACGCGAGCCCTTCGGCCACGTGCGTCGCGGTGCCGATCACATACGTGCCGGCGGCTTTCAGGCGTGCGACGTCGGCCGCGTCGAGCACGCCGAACGTGAAGCTCGCGACCGGCACGCGCAGCGCAACGAGCGCATCGAGCTGCGCGCGGAAATCCGGCGCGTAGCGCGCAGGCGCCGTGCCCGGCGGCAAGCCGAGCGTTGCGTTCAGCGGATCGATTGCGGCCAGCGCGCGCGCGACGGTCGCCGCGTCGGGCGCGGCTTCATCGGGCAGCACGAACAGGTTGATCGCGAACGGGCGATCGGTCGCCGCGCGGATCGCGGCGACTTCGGCTTCGATACGTTCGGGCGCGAGCGCGCCGGCGCCGAGGCTGCCGAGCGCACCGGCATTCGACGCGGCCGCGACCATCGCGGTCGTGGTCGCGCCGACCATCGGCGCCTGCACGAGCGGCAAGCGCAGGCCGAAGCGTTCGGAAAAGGGCGTGGAAAACGAGCGGGCAGACATGGCGAATCCTTGGATGACGATGCGCGAAAGCGCTTTGTAAAGGCCGACAACATCGACTCTATCGAAGCGGCGCGGCGCCGAAAAATGAATAATCGAGATCGAAACGATCGCTGCGCGAGAAGCGGCCGCGCGCGCTGCAGCACCGGACGATCGGTGGCACACTAGGCCGCCCTCTACTTGTTCCCCGGGGCGCCTCGCGCACCCCGTACGCCAGGAGTTCAAAACGTGACTGCCCAATGGATCGACATCCCGACCGGTAACGACAGCTTCGGCGGCTATCTTGCACTGCCCAAGCGCGGCAAGGGCCCTGCCGTCATCATCATCCAGGAAATCTTCGGCGTGAACGCACACATCCGTTCGGTCGCCGACCAGTACGCGGCCGACGGCTTCGTCGCGCTCGCGCCGGACGTGTTCTGGCGCACGCAGCCGCGCGTCGAGCTGACCTACGACGGCGCGGATCGCGACAAGGGCATCGAGCTGATGAAGAAGACCGACGTGGGTCTCGCGGTCGCGGACATCGGCGCGGCGGCCGACGCGTTGCGCGCGCGCCCCGAAGTGGGCGGCAAGCTCGCCGCGATCGGCTACTGCTTCGGCGGCCAGCTCGCGTACCGCGCGGCGGCGACCGGCAAGCTCGACGCGGCGGTGTCCTATTACGGCGGCGGCATCCACAACGCGCTCGATCTCGCCGGCCAGGTCAAGCAGCCGATCCTGTTCCACTACGCGGAAAACGACCACGGCATTCCGCTCACCGCCGTCGACCAGGTGAAGGCCGCGTTCGCCGGCCACAGCGATGCGTCGTTCCACGTGTACCCGGGCGCCGAGCACGGCTTCAACTGCTCGGACCGCGCATCGTACAACCAGCGCGCGGCGGCGCTCGCGCACGGCCGCACGTTGACCTTCCTCGCCGAGCACCTTTAAAAAAGGCACGACCGCGGGCCCGCCACGCCGGGCCCGCGTTATGCTCGCATCATCGCCACGCGTGACAACGGGGGTGACGCGATGCACTCGGACTATCTCGCGCATGATGCAATCGGCCTCGCCGCGCTCGTGCGCGAGCGCCGCGCAAGCCCGCGCGAACTGCTCGACGCCGCGATCGGCCAGGCCGAAGCGGTCAACGGCGCGATCAACGCGATCGTGCTGCAGGACTACGAAGCCGCGCGCCAGCGTGCGGCGGCAGCGCCCGCGCCGGGCGCCGACGCGCCGTTCGCGGGCGTACCGTATCTCGTCAAGGATCTCGGCGCGGCGGTCGCCGGGCTGCCGCTGTCGATGGGCAGCCGGCACTACCGTTACTTCGTGCCGGCCGACGATTCGCCGGTGATCGCGCGCAGCCGCGCGGCGGGCCTCAACGTATTCGGCAAAACCAACACGTCCGAGATCGGCCAGATGCCGTACACGGAACCGGAACTGTTCGGTGCGTGCCGCAACCCGTGGAACCTCGATCACACGCCCGGCGGTTCGAGCGGCGGCGCGGCGGCGGCCGTTGCGGCCGGCATCGTGCCGCTCGCGCATGCGTCCGACGGCGGCGGCTCGATCCGCATTCCGGCGTCGTGCTGCGGGCTGTTCGGCCTGAAGCCGAGCCGCAACCCGGTGCTCGTCGACCTGCCGTCGAACGGCGAACTCGTCGTCCAGCACGCGGTGTCGCGCAGCGTGCGCGACAGTGCGCTGCTGCTCGACGTGACGACCGGCCAGACACTGCCGCCCGGCGCGCCCGGCACCTTCCTCGGCGCGCTCGATACGCCGCCCGGCCCGCTGCGGATCGGCCTCGTCGTCGATCCGATGCTCGCGCCGGCGCTCGCCGACGACACGCGCGCGGCGCTCGACGATGCGGCCGCGCTGCTCGAATCGCTCGGTCATCACGTCGAGCCGGCGACGCTGCAACTCGACTACGCGCGCGCGGCCGAAACCTTCCTGACGCTGTGGGCGACGATCGCCGAGGAAATGGTGCTCGGCGCGCGCGAACTGACCGGCCGCACGCCGCGGCGCGGCGAATTCGAGGCCGCGACCTGGGCGATGGCAGTGGTCGGCCGCCGCCTCGCGCGCACGCGGCTGCCCGACGTGCTCGAATGGCAGCGCCAGCTCACCGTGCAGGTCGCCGGCCTCGTGTCGCGCTACGACGCGATCCTGTGCGCGTCGCTCGCCGGGCCGCCGGTGAAGATCGGCGAATTGCAGCCGACGCCGTTCGAATCCGCGCAGATGAAGCTTCTCGCCGCGCTGCCGGTGAAACCGCTGCTGAAGGAAATGCTCGCGAAGTCGTCGGAGAAGGCGTTCGCGTGGGCCGGCTGCACCGAGCTGTTCAACCTGACCGGCCAGCCGGCGATGTCGGTGCCGCTGTACTGGAATGCGCGCGGACTGCCGATCGGCGTGCAGTTCGCCGCGCGCCACGCCGACGACGCGTTGCTGCTCCGGCTCGCGCGGCAGCTCGAACAGGCGCGGCCGTGGTTCGACCGCCGCCCGCCGCTGATGCAGGCACAACGCTGACGCGCGCACGTTTGCGCCACGCGTCCCGCGTCGCCCGTCACGATAAAAAAAGCCCCGCCGGCACGAACCGGCGGGGCCGTTGCGCATGCAACCGCGTGACGGCGCTTACACCGCGAGTCGTTCGCAGATCGTCCGCGTCGCGGCCGCTGCGTTCAGCGTGTAGAAGTGCAGCCCCGGCACGCCCGCGTCGATCAGGCGCTGGCACAGGCTCGTGACGACGTCCGCGCCGAACGCACGGATCGACTCGCGATCGTCGCCGAAGCTCTCGAGCCGGCGCGCGACCCAGCGCGGCACTTCGGCGCCGCACATCTCGGAGAAGCGCATCAGCTGCGAGAAGTTCGTGATCGGCATGATGCCCGGCACGATCGGCACGTCCACGCCCAGCTTGCGCGCATCGTCGACGAAGCGGAAATACGCATCCGCGTTGAAGAAATACTGCGTGATCGCGGAATTCGCGCCGGCTTTCACCTTGCGCGCGAAGTTCTCGAGATCGGCCTTCGGCGACCGCGATTGCGGGTGGTACTCCGGGTAGCCCGCGACCTCGATGTGGAACCAGTCGCCATGCTCGGCGCGGATGAAGCTGACGAGCTCGGACGCATAGCGCAGCTCGCCGACCGCGCCCATCCCCGACGGCAGGTCGCCGCGCAGCGCGACGATGTGCCGGATGCCGTGCGAGCGGTACTGGTCGAGAATCGCGCGCAGGCTGTCGCGCGACGAGCCGATGCACGACAGGTGCGGCGCGGCCTCGAGGCCGTCCTTCTGCATGTCGAGCACGGTATCGAGCGTGCCCTGCTGCGTCGATCCGCCGGCGCCGAACGTCACGGAGACGAATTTCGGCTTCAGCGGCAGCAGCTGCGCGCGCGTGGCGCGCAGCTTTTCGACGCCGTCCGCCGTCTTCGGCGGGAAGAATTCAAACGAGAGTTCGATCGGTTTCATGATTCGATGGGGTTGGGCCCATGCCCGCCCCTCAGCCGATGTCGCGCTGGCCGAAGATCAGGGCGGACAGCAGCCACGACACGATGCTGTACAGGATCGAACCGAAGAACGCGGACCAGAACCCCGACACCTCGAAGCCCTTCAGCAGCGACGACGCGAACCAGAAGCACAGCGCGTTCACGACGAGGATGAACACCCCGAGCGTGACGATCGTGACGGGCAGCGTCAGCAGGATCAACACCGGGCGGATCACCGTGTTGATCAGCCCGAGCACGACCGCGATGATCAGCGCGGTGCCGAAGCTCTTGATGTGGATCGACGGCACGAGGTACGTGATGATCAGCAACGCGAGCGCGTTGATGACCCAGGTGAGGATGACGCTCATGGAGTGCTCCGGTTCGGTTGTCGATCGGTACGATCGGTGAGCGCCGCCGCGCCGTGCGCCCCGCGGCGGGTACGCACGGCACGGCGGCGGACGCGCATCAGTAGCGGTAGTGGTTCGGCTTGAACGGGCCGTCCTTCTGCACGCCGATGTACGCAGCCTGCTCGTCCGACAGCACCGACAGGTTCGCGCCGATGCGCGCGAGGTGCAGGCGCGCGACCTTTTCGTCGAGGTGCTTCGGCAGCACGTACACCTTGTTCTCGTATTGATCGCCGCGCGTGAACAGTTCGATCTGCGCGAGCGTCTGGTTCGCGAACGAGTTCGACATCACGAACGACGGGTGGCCCGTCGCGCAGCCGAGGTTCACGAGGCGGCCTTCGGCCAGCAGGATCACGCGCTTGCCGTCCGGGAAGATGATGTGGTCGACCTGCGGCTTGATGTTTTCCCACTGGTACTGGCGCGTCGACGCGACGTCGATTTCCGAGTCGAAGTGGCCGATGTTGCAGACGATCGCGTTGTGACGCATCGCCTTCATGTGATCGTGGTTGATCACGTGGTAGTTACCGGTCGCCGTCACGAAGATGTCGGCCTTGTCGGCCGCGTATTCCATCGTCACGACGCGGTAGCCTTCCATCGCCGCCTGCAGCGCGCAGATCGGATCGATTTCGGTGACCCACACGGTCGCGCCCAGGCCGCGCAGCGATTGCGCGCAACCCTTGCCCACGTCGCCGTATCCCGCGACGACCGCGACCTTGCCCGCGATCATCACGTCGGTCGCGCGCTTGATGCCATCGACGAGCGACTCGCGGCAGCCGTACAGGTTGTCGAACTTCGACTTCGTGACCGAATCGTTCACGTTGAACGCCGGGAACGGCAGGCGGCCGTCCTTTTCCATCTGGTACAGGCGATGCACGCCGGTCGTGGTTTCCTCCGTCACGCCCTTGATGTGCGCGAGGCGCTTCGAGTACCAGTTCGCGTCGACGTCGAGGTGCGCCGCGATCGACTTGTACAGCGCGACTTCTTCCTCGTTGGTCGGCTTCGCGATCACCGAACGGTCCTTCTCGGCCTTCGAGCCGAGAATCAGCAGCAGCGTGGCATCGCCGCCGTCGTCCAGGATCATGTTCGCGAATTCGCCGTTCGGCCATTCGAAGATGCGGTGCGAGAACTCCCAGTATTCGTCGAGCGATTCGCCCTTGAACGCGAACACCGGCGTGCCGGCTTCGACGATCGCGGCAGCAGCGTGGTCCTGTGTCGAGAAGATGTTGCACGATGCCCAGCGCACGTCCGCGCCGAGCGCCTTCAGCGTCTCGATCAGCACGCCCGTCTGGATCGTCATGTGCAGCGAACCGGCAATGCGCGCGCCCTTCAGCGGCTGCTGCGCCTTGTATTCGTCGCGGATCTGCACGAGGCCCGGCATTTCGGTCTCGGCGATGTTCAGTTCCTTGCGGCCCCAGCCGGCCAGCGCCATGTCGGCGACGACGTAATCGTGGGAAGCCTTGGAATCGATAATGGCGTTCATCACGCCCTCCTTTCTAAAAAGTTTCTAGATTGGTGACGTGAGCGCCGTTCAGGAAGCGGGGCCGGCGCGGAAAAATCGCTGCACGGCTGCTTGGTGAAGCCTTCCGAGCCTGGCGGACGCTGGATGGTCCGTCGCAACGCTCCTCGGAAAACGGAGGGGATTGTAGCAAATCGGCGCGCGAAATGCGCAAGCGCCGGGCAACCGCGGCACGGGCGCGCGGCGTCGGCGCGCGCGGCCGCCCCAAAGGGTCAGGATTCGGCGCCGACCCACGCCTGTTCGCGCAGCCGCGCACGCAGGCGCGCGACGGCCTGGCTGTGCAACTGGCACACGCGCGATTCGCTCACCTCGAGCACCGCGCCGATCTCGCGCAGATTCAGACCCCGTTCGTAGTACAGCGACATCAGCAGCTTCTCGCGCTCCGGCAGCCGCTCGATCGCGTCGACCAGCGCCTCGCGCAGGTGCTCGTCGAGCAGCGCCGACAGCGGATCGGCGTGATCGACGCGATAGCGGTCGAGAAACGGCTCGTCGTCGGCCGCGCGGTCGAAATCCTCGTAGTAGATGAGCTGGCTGCCGTGCAGGTCCTGCAGCATCCCCTGGTATTCGTCAAGCGGCATGTTCAGGTGCTGCGCGATCTCGGTCTCGCTCGCCGAGCGGCCGAGGTGCTGCTCGACCTGGTGCACCGCGTGCTCGACCTCGCGCGACGTCTTGCGCAGGCTGCGCGGCAGCCAGTCGTTGCTGCGCAGCTCGTCGAGCATCGCGCCGCGGATGCGCTGCGTCGCGTAGGTTTCGAATTGCGCGCCCTGGTCTTCCTTGTAGCGGCCGGCCGCATCCATCAGGCCGATCATGCCGGCCTGGATCAGGTCGTCGAGATCGACGCTCGCCGGCATCTTCGCGACGAGCTGCAGCCCGAGGCGGCGCACGAGCGGCGCGTATTGCGCGAGCACGTCGGCCTGGGACATCTTTCCTTGAGCGTTGTACATCATGGCTCCCTCCTTCGGGTGGCGCTCACGCGGCGTGTGCCGCGCCCGCCTCGTACGACGGCTTGCCGCCGGCGTGGACCGCGCGGCCCGCGCCCGAACGCGGGCGCATCGGCCAGTACAACAGGTCGGCGGCAATCTGCCGGTAGTCGCGCGCAGCAGCCGACGACGGGAACGCGTCGACCACCGCATGCATCAGTTCGCGGGCGTGCTCGACGAGCGGATCGGCGCTCACGCAGCCGGCGTCGGCGATCGATACGGTCAGGTAGCGGCTCGCGACGCCCGCGAGGTTATCGAAGGCCGTCTTCGCGTCCGCGTGGCTGCCGACCTGATTCGTCAGCACGCGGAACTGCGCGAACGCGTGTGCGAAATGCAGCCGCTTCATGCACGCGTACGCCTCGGTGATCGCCTGCGCGGCGACCCGCGTGACGACCAGCACGTCGTGTGCTTCGCGCGCGAGCGCCGAGAACGACCCGTCGGCGCCGAGCTGCGCGTCGACGAGGATGATGTCGGCCGGGCCGTCGATGAAGTCGCTCAGTTGCGCGTCGCTGTAGCCGGCGCGCGCGAGCCGCGCGGCGCCGCACAGGCCGAAGCCGGCCGCCACCCGCGTGCGTTCGCCGTCGCGCAGCCACGCGCCGGCGAGCGTCGCGCTGGCCGAATGCACGTCGGCGCGCTCGTCGACGACGAGCACGTCCTTGCCGAGCGACGCGAGCGCCGCCGCGAGGTTCACCACGGTGGACGTGCAGCCGACGCCCGCCGGGCCGCCCGTCACCGCGACGATGCGCGACGCGCGCCCGGCCAGCAGGCGCCGCAGCCCTTCTGCCTGATCGATGATCCGTTTATCCAAATCGCACCTCGTGCAGCTCGGCGGTGGAACGTGCGGTCAGTGCGGAAAGCAGCGTCGGCATGTCCTCGTCTTGCGGCACGAAGGGCGAGCCGTCGCGCGGCACACAGAACGCGCTCTTCAGCAGGAATCGTGTCGACGCGACGTACAGGTTCTCCGGCACCTTCTGGCCGGTCGACACGTAGTGGACCGGCAGCTTGTAGCGGATCACCGTGTCGAGCACGCCGCCGAGGTGGGTCGCCTCGTCGAGCTTCGTGAGAATGCAGCCGGCCAGGTCAGGCCCGGCCAGGTCGGGGTGCTCGCCCGCGCTGCGGTACGCCTGCACGACTTCGTTCAGCGTGTCGCCGTGGCTCGTCGCGTTCAGCAGCAGCAGGCGCTGCACCGGCGCGTTCGCGCCGTGCAGCATCGCGATCTGATCGGACACCGCGCGGTCGCGCTGGCTCATGCCGATCGTGTCGATCAGCACGATGTGCTTGTTGCGCAGCTCGGACAGCGCGAGCGCGAGGTCGCCCGCATCCTTCACCGCGTGAACCGGCACGCCGAGAATCTTGCCGAAGATGCGCAGTTGCTCGTGGCCGCCGATCCGGTAGCTGTCGGTGGTCAGCAGCGCGACCTTGCTCGCGCCGAAGCGCATCACGCAGCGCGCGGCCAGCTTCGCGGTGGTGGTCGTCTTGCCGACGCCCGTCGGCCCCATCAGCGCGAACACGCCGCCGCGCTCCATCAGCGCGTCCTCGCTGTCGAGCACCGGCAGGTTCGACGCGAGCACCGACCGCGCCCATTCGGCGGCCTGCTCGAAAGTCTGCGCGCCGTCGCCGGACGGCAGGTTGTCGACCAGCATCCGCACGAGCTGCGCGGAGAAACCGGCCGCGAACAGGTGCTTCGTCAGCGCGCCGTGGACGGCGCTGCGACGCTGGCGGTCGTGCCACATCAGGCTGTCGAACTGCTCCGTCATCATCCCGCGCAGCTCGCCGAGCTCCTGCATCACGGTGTCGTTGACGATCCGCTCGATGCGCGACTTCACCGCATCGGCTACCGCGGCGGCCGTGTCCGCGGACAGGCGCGTGGGCTCCGTCGCCTTGGCGGCGTATGCGCCCATGTCGGAGGCGCGCTTCGTGCCGGCCGGCGATCCGGCGGCCGGCGCTCCGGCGGCCGGCATCCGGCGTTCCGCGTCGCGCACGATGTCGCGCGCCCAGTCGTGCGGCGTCGCGCCGGCCGCGGCTTGCGGCGCGGGCGCGCCCGCCCGCGGCTCGGCCGGCGCCTGCGCGCGGGCCATCAGCGCGTCGCGCTGCTGCGTCAGGCGCTTCGCGTGCTCGACCAGCCACGGCGCGGGTTCGGAAGTGGCGGCCGGCGTACCGGCGGCCGACGTACCGGCGACGGGCGTACCGGCAGCGGGCGCACCGGCCGTCGCTGCCGCGATCGAAGACGCTGCCGCCGGCTCGTCGGCATCGATCGACGAAGCGTGCACGTCGGCCTCTTGCGCGTCGGCGCTCGCGCCGAACACGGACGAGAACACGTCCGGCAGCCCGCCTGCGCCCGCCGCATACGGATTGACGGCCGGGCGCGGCGCCATGCCCGGGCGCGATACGATGCCCGGCACGGCGGCGGCCGGCACGGATTCCGGCTGGCGCGACGTCGCGAGACGCGGACGCGCGGCCGGCGGCGCCACCGCGGCGAGATCCGAATCGGCGAGTGCAACGATTTCGACGCTGCCGTCATCGAGCGTGCGGTTCGACAGCACGACCGCGTCGGCGCCGAGCGCCTCGCGCACGAGACGAAGTGCGTCGCGGCTCGTTGCGCCGGTGAATTTGCGAATGTTCAAGCGGAACCCCCGATGACGTTAACGACTTTGATCGTGCGCGTGTCCGGCACTTCGGCATACGACAGCACTTTCAATTGCGGCAGGCTGCGGCGCAGGAAACGCGCGAGCATCGCGCGCAGCGCGTGCTGCACGAGCAGCACGGGCGGCAGCCCGAGATTCTGTTGACGCAGCATCGCCTGCTGCGTGCCGGTCAGTAGGTTGTGCGCGAGGCCGGGTTCGAGGCCCGGGTTCGCGCCGGTGGCGAGCGCCTGCGACAGCACGCGCTCCAGATTCGCGTCGAGGCCCATCACCTGCATTTCGCCGTTGCCCGGATACCACTGCTGCGTGATCGCGCGGCCGAGCGAGAGCCGCACCGCGGCCGTGATCTCGTACGCGTCGCCGCGGCCCGCATGCTCGGACACGGCCTCGAGGATCGTGCGCATGTCGCGGATCGGTACGCCTTCCTCGAGCAGGTTCTGCAGCACCTTCTGCAGCGTGGTGAGCGAGATCGTCTTCGGCACGAGGTCCTCGACGAGCGACGGCGCGTCCTTGCCGGTGCGCTCGACGAGCGCCTGCACTTCCTGGCGGCCGAGCAGCTCGGCCGCATGCTGGACGACGAGATGGTTCAGGTGCGTCGCGACGACCGTGCTCGCGTCGACCACCGTGTAGCCGTACACCTGCGCCTGCTCGCGCAGCGCGACGTCGATCCACACGGCCGGCAGCCCGAACGCGGGATCCTGCGTGACGGCGCCCGGCAGCGCGGCCGTCACCTGGCCCGGGTTGATCGCGAGCCACTGGCCCGGGAACACTTCGCCGACGCCGATCTCGACGCCCTTCAGCGCGATCCGGTACGCGTTCGGCCGCAGTTCGAGGTTGTCGCGGATATGGATCACCGGCGGCAGGAAGCCGATTTCCTGCGCGAATTTCTTGCGGATGCTCTTGATGCGCTTGAGCAGCTCGCCGTCGCTGTTCTTGTCGACGAGCGGAATCAGCCGGTAGCCGACTTCGAGACCGAGCGGGTCGATCAGCTGCACGTCGTCCCACGTCGCTTCGTGGCTGTCGGCCGGCAGCACGGCGGGCGGCGCGATGTCGGTCACGTCGCCGGCCGCCTTGCGGGCCGCCGCGCGCCTCGTCTGCGTGCGCGCCAGCCAGATCGCGCCGCCGCCGAGCGCGAGGAACGCGAAGTGCGGCATCCCGGGAATGAGCCCCATCAGCGCGATGATCGCGCCGGTGATGTTCAGCACGCGCGGGTTCGTGAACAACTGGCCGGTGATCTGCGTGCCGATGTCCTCGTCGGTCGCGACGCGCGACACGATCACGCCGGCCGCGGTCGAGATCACGAGCGACGGGATCTGCGCGACGAGGCCGTCGCCGATCGTCAGCAGCGTGTAGTTGGTGCCGGCCGCGGCGAACGACATGTCGTGCTGGACCATCCCGACGATCAGCCCGCCGATCACGTTGATCGCCATGATGATCAGGCCGGCGATCGCGTCGCCGCGCACGAACTTCGACGCGCCGTCCATCGACCCGTAGAACTCGGCTTCCTGCGATACCGCGAGGCGCCGCTTACGCGCCTGTTCCTCGTTGATGAGGCCCGCGTTCAGGTCGGCGTCGATCGCCATCTGCTTGCCGGGCATCGCGTCGAGCGTGAAACGTGCGGACACTTCGGCGATCCGCCCCGCGCCCTTCGTGATCACCATGAAGTTGATGATCATCAGGATCACGAACACGACGATGCCGACCGCGAAGTTGCCGCCGACGAGGAAGTGGCCGAACGCCTCGATCACCTGGCCGGCCGCGTCCGGCCCGGTGTGCCCTTCGAGCAGCACGACGCGCGTCGACGCGACGTTCAGCGACAGGCGCAGGAGCGTCGAGAACAGCAGCACGCTCGGGAACGCCGCGAAGTCGAGCGGCTTCATCGTGTACATGCTGACGAGCAGCACCATCACGGACAGCGCGATGTTGAACGTGAACAGCAGATCCAGCAGCATCGGCGGCAGCGGCAGGATCATCATCCCCAGGATCATGCAGATGAGGATCGGGCCCGCGAGCGCGCGCAGGTTCGTGCCCGCGAACGGGTTCGCGCGCTTCGCGAACAGGCCGGTGGTCGGGGTGCTCATGCTGCGCTCCCTTGCTTGCCGAGCGTGTCTTCGGCTTCTTCGCGCTCGTCGTCGGCGGACACCGACGCGCCCTTGTCGAGTTCGGCCGGCACGTCGAGATCGACCGGCACCGCCGGGAACGCGCCGCCTTCCGAACGGAAGCGCTTGAGCTGGTACACCCATGCGAGCACTTCGGCGACCGCCGAGTACAGCGAACCGGGGATCTCGCGCTCGAGTTCGACGTTGTGATACAGCGCACGCGCGAGCGGCGGCGCTTCGAGCAGCGGCACGTTGTGTTCGGCCGCGAGCTCGCGGATGCGCGCGGCGACGAGGTTCACGCCCTTCGCGACGACCTTCGGCGCGCGCATCTCGCCGTCCGTGTATTGCAGCGCGACCGCGAAGTGCGTCGGGTTCGTGACCACCACGTCGGCCTTCGGCACGGCCGCCATCATCCGGCGGCGCGCGATCGCGCGCTGCTGCTGGCGGATTCGCCCCTTCACGTGCGGATCGCCTTCGTTCTCGCGATGCTCGCGCTTCACTTCTTCCTTCGTCATGCGCAACTTCTTGTTGTACTGCCAGAGTTGGTAAGGCACGTCGAGCCCGGCGACCACCAGCATCCCGGCGACCGTCGTGCCGCAGCACACGGCGACCAGATGCAGCGCATCGGGCAGTGCGGCGCCGAGCGGCTGCGTCGCGAGACCGAGCAGTTCGTCCTTGCTGCGCCAGATCGCGATGCCGCCGATCCCGCCGACGACGAGCGTCTTCGCGACCGACATCCCGAGCTGGATCGGGCCCTGGATCGAGAAGATCCGGCCGAGGCCCGAGATCGGGTTCAGGCGGTCGAACTTCAGCTCGAACGTCTTTGGCGAAATCAGCCAGCCGCCTAGCGCCATCGGCGCGAGCAGCGCGGCGACGCCGGTGAGCGCGAGCAGCGGCAGCAGCGCGGCGAAGCCTTCGAGGCTCGCGCTGCCGGCCGCCGACAGCATCCGGTTGGTGTCGAACGCGGTCGCGCGATCGAACGTGAACGCGCCGCGCAGCATCGCCTGCAGGTGCCCGCCCGACGGACCCGCGAGCAGCCATGCGCCGTAGAACCCCGCCGCGAGCAGCGCGAACGAAGCCAGTTCGCGCGAACGCGCGACCTGCCCCTCCTCGCGCGCCTTCTCGCGGCGCCGGGGAGTGGCGGCTTCGGTCTTGTCGAGATCGCTCTCGTCTGCCACGGGGCCTCCGGTCGGGTACGGCGGAATGCCGCTTTCCAGTGACACCGATTATTCATGGAGGCGTCAAACGCCGATCGGTCGAGCAAAGCCGGGAAAGGGGGGTATTTCGGGCAATCGGGCGAGCCGCCGCAAACGCTGTCGGATCGGGGCGGAACGATGCGACGCGGGGCGGAAAACGGTCCGGTCGGTGCGTGGGCGAAGCGGCGGTCGCAACCGGGACGGCCGCGGCGTAATGCGAGGGGGAACGGTGAAACGACGGGGGAAGATCGGGGGAAACGGGGCCAGACGCAAGGGAGTCGGGCGTCAGGACAGGCCGGCGGCCGCCGGCCCGAACGACCTGAGCGGCCTAAGCGGATTCGCCTGCCGCCGCCCGCTGCAGCGCGCCGAGATCGAGCTTCTTCATCGTCATCACCTGCGCCATCACGCGCTCGGCGCGGGCCGGGTCGCCCGTCATCAGTTCGGCCATCTGCACGGGCACGACCTGCCACGACACGCCGAAGCGGTCGCGCAGCCAGCCGCATTGCTGCGCGCGCTCGTCGCCGCCTTCGGACAGGCGCGCCCAGTAATGGTCGATCTCGTCCTGGTCGCGGCAGTTGACGACGAACGACACGGCCGGCGTCATCTGGAACACGGGGCCGCCGTTCAACGCGACGAACGCCTGCCCGTCGAGCTCGAACGCAACGGTCATCACCGCGCCTTCGGCGTTGCCGGACGCGTGCGCGCCGGCCTTGCCGTAGCGCGCGACGTGCACGATACGCGCGTTGTCGAACACCGATACGTAGAAATCGGCCGCCGCCTCGGCGTCGCGGTCGAACCACAGGAACGGCGTGATGCGCTGGATACGCGGGTTCATGGCGTTGTCTCCTCGATGTCGTGCCGGCACCGGTGCCGGTCTTACATCGTAGGCGCTATGCCGGCGTCTGGCAGCGATCCGGTCCGTAGCGCACGCCCGGCGCATCGGAATAAAAAAGGGGGCGATCGCTCGCCCCCTCGTTGCTGCGTCCGGCCGTGCCGCGTCAGAACGCGACGAACGGCTGCGCGCCGCCGCTTGCGGTCTTGTCCATCCCGAAGTAGATCGTCTTGCCGTAGAAGTGCGGCATGCCGATGTCGAGCCAGCTGGACGAGCCGAACGGGCCCGCGATGTCGTTGAACGCGAACGTCGACGGGTTCGCGAACAGCGCATCCGCGTTCGCGACCGTCATCGACACGGTGCCCGACGCGCCGTTCTGGCCGCTCAGCGTGGCCGAGTAGGGCGTCGTGGCCGACGGGCAGTAGAACTGCGTATTCCTCGAACAGACCGTCTGCGAATCGTTGAAGAAATACGCGTTCGAGCCCGTATCGAAGAACGCGGTCACGTTGCGCCCCTGGAACGTCGCGCTGACGTCGCCGGTCGTGGTCGACGTCATCACCGTCTTGCCGCTCAGGCTCGGCAGGCCGAACGTCAGCGTGCCGGTTGCGCTCGCCTGCCCGCTGGACGAGATGTCGGGCATCTGCACGCTCACGCCGTCGTTGTTCGCGAACCGATGCACCGGGTTGGCCACCTGCTGCGCGAGCGGCACGAGCGCGACCGTGCAGCTCGCGTTGTCGCCGTTCGGGCACGCGTAGTAGTTGTTGCTGGTCGACGTCGACGTCGCGCAGGTCGTGCCGCAGTCGTACGGCGCCGGCCCGATGCCGAGGATCCCGTTCGCGCCGAGCGCGCCGGTCGAGTTGGCCGACGCGCCGCCGTTCGTGCACGAGCTCGGCACGTTCGTCGTGCCGAGGTCGCCGATGATCTGCACGGGCAGCGAGCTCGCCTGCTCGGCGCCGATCGACAGGTCGACGGTGCGCACCGACCCCCACGTGTAGCTCGACACGAACTTGCCGCATTCGGCGACCGGCGCGCCGCCGCTCGTCACCTGCGGCAGGCTGTCGTGCACGCCCGCCACCGCGCTGCCGACGAGCCGCAGCCCGTAGGACGCGGTATCGACGAGCACGTTGTTGACGATCTGGCAGTTCGACGTGCCCGGCACGCAGACCTTCACGCTGATGGTCGGGATGTTGATCACGTTCGCGGCGCCCGCGCCGACCGTGATGACGGCCGTGTTGCCGCTGTTGCCGTCGGATCCGCCCGAGCCGTTGCCGCCCGTGTTGCCGTTGTTGGCCGAACCGCCACCGCCGCCGTCGCCGCCGCCGCATGCCGTCACGAGCACGGCCGTTGCGGCCAGGAGGCCCAGCACGCCGAGCCAGCGCTTGAATGTACGAGGAATGCTCAAGATCGCTCTCCCGCTGTCACTGGATATCGGTGCCGGCCACGCCGGCCGGCAGCGCCGACGGCAGCCATGCCTGGCCGGAGAAGGCGCCCATGTGGCCGCCCGTCCGGATCACGAGGCCGCTCGTCTCGACGGCCACCGGTGCGCGCCAGCCGCGCGCCCGGTGCGCCGCCTGGACGCCGGCGGTGTACTGCGGGAAATAGCTGCCGAGCAGCGACGCGAGATCCGGCATCGTCGGCCCGCGCCACGCGAGGCCGAACACGCTGCCGGCGGCCGACGTGTATTCGTGGATGACGGTGCCCGATCCGAGCGTGATCTCGCGGACGGTATAGGCGGCCGTGCTCGTCTGCACGCCGTCCGCCGAGCGCATCGCGCGCTGCAGCGCACGCACGGTGGCGGCCTGATCGTCCGCCGGCGGCGACATCGGCGCGCCGCCCAGTTCCGCGTGTGCGTGGACGGCCCACAGCACACCCATTGCAGCCGTCGCATGCGCGACGGTCCAGCCCAAGCGTTTCAGCTTCACGTTCCCCCCCACGGGACTGGCTTCGTTGCCGACGGCACCGCCATCGGCCCACGCCGCCTGCCAACTTATCAATCTTACGGATGACGCTACATTGCTGCTGACGCGTAGTATGCCTGCGGAGTGTGGTGAAGTGTCAATTCGACGCAGGATCGCGCCGCGCCGCGCAGGGGCGGCGCGCACGGTAGAACGAGGCGGGGACGGGGAATGCGCGCATCGGACGGCCCGCGGAACGGGGCGCGCGGATGCGCCGCGGCAGGATCAGAAGCCGAGGCTCGCGAGCAAGTCGTCGACCTGCCCCTGATCCTGGACGACGTCGGATTTGCCTTCCGGCGCGATCTGCGGGCCGTTCAGCAGCGATTCGGGGCTGCCGGTCGCGCTCATTTGCTCGGCCGCGAGCGCGGCCGCGGTGGCCGCGAACTGCTCGCGCCGCTCCGGCGCGATGTTCTCGACGAGCACGGTGAGCAGCTGCTGCTCGATCAGGTAGACCATGTCCATGATCTTCTTGATCACCTGCCCGGTCAGATCCTGGAAATCCTGCGCGAGCATGATCTCGAGGAGTTGCGCGCGGGTCGCCGACGTCGACTCGGGCAACGTGCGCAGGAACGCGCGCGTATCGTCCATCAGCTCGCGCACTTCCGCGTGCTCGATCGGTGCGGCGTACCACTGCGCCCAGCGTGCGTCAAGCGCCTCGGCCTCGTTCTGGATGCGCTCCTGCATCGGCTTCGCGACCTCGATCGCATTCAGCACGCGCACCGCGGCCTGCTCGGTCATCGTCGCGACGTAGCGCAGCCGATCGCGCGCATCGGGCACAGCCTCCGCCGCACGCTCGACGTGCTTGTCGAGCCCGAGCTCGCGCATCGAATCGCGCAGCGTGCGCGTGACGTGGCCGATGCGCGCGAGAATGCGGTCGCTCGGGAAGTCGGCGCCTTCTGGATGGCTGTCGGCGCTGAACCCCGCGCCGGCGAGCGCCGCATGGATCGGCTCGTTCACGTCAGCTCCCGGCTTTCGCCATCTTGTCGATGATCTTGTTCAGCTTCTCGTCGAGCGTCGCGGCCGTGAACGGTTTCACGACGTAGCCGCTCGCGCCGGCCTGCGCGGCCGCGATGATGTTCTCCTTCTTCGACTCGGCCGTGACCATCAGCACCGGCAGGTGCGTGAGCGTCGCGTCGGCGCGGATTTCCTTCAGCATCGCGAGGCCGTCGAGGTTCGGCATGTTCCAGTCGGAGATCACGAAGTCGAAGCCGCCGCCGCGCAGCCGCGCGAGGCCGGCTGCGCCGTCCTCGGCTTCGTCGACGTTCGTGTAGCCCAGTTCCTTGAGCAGGTTGCGGACGATCCGGCGCATCGTCGGGAAATCGTCCACCACCAGGATTTTCATGCTCTTGTCCATCGTCGTTCCTTTCCAGATTCGTTTCCGTCGAGACGCGTATCGTGGCACGCGCCCCGTGACATTCCCTTCACACGCGCTGCACGCGGTCGCCCATCGTCGCCAGGCGCGCCATCACGCGGCGGCTCATGTCGGCGAGCGGCGCGATCTCGTCCGCGCCGCCGAGCGCGATCGCCTCGCGCGGCATCCCGAACACGATGCAGCTCGCTTCGTCCTGCGCGAACGTGTGAGCGCCCGCGCGTTTCATTTCCAGCAGACCGGCCGCGCCGTCACGGCCCATCCCGGTGAGGATCACGCCGATCGCGTTCTTGCCCGCGTGCGTCGCCGCCGAGCGGAACAGCACGTCGACCGACGGGCGGTGCCGGTTCACCGGCGGCTCGTCCGACAGTTGCGCAATATAGTTCGCGCCGCTTCTCGCGAGCAACAGGTGCGCGTGGCCCGGCGCGATGTACGCATGGCCCGGCAGCACGCGCTCGCCGTGCTCGGCTTCCTTCACCGCGATCCGGCACAGGCCGTTCAGCCGCTGCGCGAACGACTTCGTGAAGCCCGGCGGCATGTGCTGCGCGATCAGCACGGCCGGCGCATCGGGCGGCAGCGGCGTCAGCACTTCGCGAATCGCCTCGGTGCCTCCCGTCGACGCGCCGATGATAATCAGCTTCTCGGTACTGACGAGCGGGTTGTTGATCATCGGCGCAGCCGCGGCGCTGTCCGCCGTGCGGGCGGCGGCCTGCGGCTGCGGCGCCTGGCGCACGCGCGCGCGCGACGCCGCGCGGATTTTGTCGGCGAGCTTTTCCGCGTAGTCGAGCATCCCGTCGCGAATCCCGACGCGCGGCTTCGTGACGAAATCCACCGCGCCGAGTTCGAGCGCGCGCAGCGTGATTTCCGAACCGCGCTCGGTCAGCGACGACACCATCACGACCGGCATCGGCCGCAGGCGCATCAGCTTCTCGAGGAAGTCGAGCCCGTCCATGCGCGGCATTTCGACGTCGAGCGTGAGCACGTCGGGGTTGTGCTGCTTGATGAGCTCGCGCGCGACGAGCGGGTCGGGCGCGGTCGCGCACACCGTCATGTCGGGCTGGCTGTTGATGATCTCGGTCATCAGGCTGCGGATCAGCGCCGAATCGTCGACGCACAACACTTTGATCTTCTGCACTGCGGTCATGCCTCCTGCTTTCTTGATAGGGTCGCCGCGTACGGGGCGCCCGGGCTCCCGGCATGCGGGTTCGCCGTCCGGGCGCCGCCGCCACTGCCGGCCGGTGCGGCACCGCGCGCGCCGAACAGCTCGATGCGCGGGCGCGCCGGTTGCGGCGCCGCCGGCCGCTTCGCGGCGGCGAACAGCTCGACGTGCGCGCGCGTGCGCGCGGCGCGGGCGCGATCGGCCTCGCGCGCGAGCGCGGCTTCGCGCTCGGTCACGCCCGGCACCTGCAGCCGTAGCTTCTTCACCATCGCGCGCCCGCTGTGCGGCATGAACGCGACCTTGCGCGGATGCACGCCCTGCAGGTCTTCCGCGGTGATGCGGATGCGCTCGAGCGCGAGATAGCGGCGCACGAAATCCGCGTTGCGATCGCCGATGTTGATCGTCGTCATCCCGGCCAGCACGGCCGCGCCGCCGAACACCTTCGCCTCGATGCGCTCGCGGCGCCCGCCGGCCTTGATCAGCTCGTTGATCAGCACTTCCATCGCATACGCGCCGTAGCGCATCGATTCCGACGCGGCCGCGCCCGGATCGGCGCCGTCGTCCGGCAGCATGAAGTGGTTCATCCCGCCGATGCCCGCGTACGGGTCGTGCAGGCACGCGGCGACGCACGAGCCGAGCACGGTCATCAGCACCATGTCCTCGGACGTCGTGTAGAACTCGTTCGGCAACAGCTTCACGCCGGGGCGCTCGAAGTGGTTGTCGAAGTAGCGATTGGTCGCGATCGGCAGTGCGCTCATCCGCGCTCTCCATAGGCGAGCGCACCGCCCGCGGCCCGCGCGCGCGACGGCATCGCGCTCGCCTGCGCGCCGCGCGGCCGTGCGTTCTGCGCGGCGTCGCGCGTCAGTTCGTACACCGTCTGCCCGCGCAGCCGGAACGCCTGCGTCACATACGTGAAGTTCTCCGAATGGCCGGCGAACAGCAGCCCGCCCGGCTTCACGAGCGGCTCGAAGCGCGACAGCACCTGCCCCTGCGTCGGCTTGTCGAAATAGATCATCACGTTGCGGCAGAAGATCGCGTCGAACGGCTTCGCGATCCCGTAATCCGCATCGGTCAGGTTCAACTGTTCGAAGCGGATCATCGCGCGCAGTTCGGGGCGCACCTTCACGCGGCCGGCCTGCGCGCCCGTGCCCTTCAGGAAGAAACGCTTCAGCCGCTCCGGCGACAGGTGCTTGACCTGGTCGTACGTGTAGATGCCGGCTTCGGCCTTCGCGAGCACCTGCGTGTCGAGATCGGTCGCGAGGATCGACGCGCTGCGCGCAGCCGTTTCGCCGAGCGCCTCGATCAGCGTGATCGCGATCGAGTACGGCTCCTCGCCGGTCGACGCCGCCGAGCACCAGACCGATACCGGCGCCGGCCGCGATTTCACGAACTCGGACAGGATCGGGAAATGGTGCGACTCGCGGAAAAACGCGGTCAGGTTGGTCGTCAGCGCGTTGGTGAACGCTTCCCACTCGAGCGGATCGTCTTCCTGCTCGAGCAGGTCGAGGTAGTCGCGAAACGTGTCGAGGCCGCGCGCGCGCAGCCGTCGCGCGAGACGGCTGTAGGCCATGTCGCGCTTGTGCTCGGACAGCGAGATGCCCGCGCGTTGGTGGATCAGCGCGCGGATGCGGGCGAAATCCGCGCCGGTGAACGCGAAGTCGCGCCCCGGCTCGCCCGCGCGAGGCGAGGCATCCGGTGCATCGGGTCGAAACGGCGCGCGCGCGTGCGACATGGTTTAGAAGGTCTCCCAGTCGTCGTCGGACGCGCCGGCGGCCGCCAGCGACGGCTTCTCGCCGTTCAGCGCCGGGCGCACGAGCGCGGGTTTCGCGGCCGGCTTGTCCGCCGGTGCGGCCGTCTTCGCGAGACGCGGGCCGTAACCGCCCGCCGCGGCGCCGCCACGTGAAGCCGCTGCGTCCTTCTGCGTACGCGCGGCGGCATCGGCCTCGCGCTTCGGTTCGGGGGCGGCGCCCGCGGCTGCCGCGCGCGACGCCGGCGCGGCGCGGCGTGCCGCCGCTTGGGCCGCAGCCTGCGGCGCCGGCAGCGCGGCGACCGGCGCACGGTCGCGCGATTCCGACGGCAGCGCGGCCGGTTCGTGCGCGATCGGCCGCGCGACGCCGCGCGCCGGCGCGAGCGCGATACCGCCCGCGACACGCCAGCCCGACACGATCGCCTTCATCTGGCGCGTCTGCTCCTCGAGCGATGCGGCCGCGGCGGCCGCCTGCTCGACGAGCGCTGCATTCTGCTGCGTGACCGCATCCATCTGGCCGACCGCGCGATTGACCTGCTCGATGCCGGTCGACTGCTCGTCGGACGCGGCGCTGATCTCGCCCATGATGTCGGTCACGCGGCGCACGGCCTGCACGATCTCGTCCATCGTCGAGCCGGCGCGCGCGACGAGCGCCGAGCCGCTGTCGACCTTCTCGGCCGAATCGCCGATCAACTGCTTGATTTCCTTCGCGGCGCTCGCGCTGCGCTGCGCGAGCGAGCGCACCTCGCCCGCGACCACCGCGAAGCCGCGGCCCTGCTCGCCGGCCCGCGCCGCTTCGACGGCCGCGTTCAGCGCGAGGATGTTGGTCTGGAACGCGATGCCTTCGATCGTGCCGATGATGTCGACGACCTTGCCCGAACTCGCCGCGATGTCCTGCATCGTCGACACGACCTGGCCGACCACTTCGCCGCCCTGCGTCGCGATGTCCGATGCATTCACCGCGAGCTGGCTCGCCTGCCGCGCGTTTTCCGCGTTCTGCCGCACGGTGCCCGTCAGTTGCTCCATGCTCGACGCGGTTTCCTGCAGCGATGCGGCCTGCTCCTCGGTGCGCTGCGACAGGTCGGTGTTGCCGGTCGCGATCTCGCGCGCGCCGACGTCGATCGACTCGGCGCCGCGATGCACCGCCTGCACCATCGTCGTGACGGCGTCCTGCATCCGCTTGATGCCGCCGAACAGGCGGCCGATCTCGTTGGTGCTGAACACGCTCACCGGCTGCGTGAGATCGCCGCCGGCGATGCGCTCGAAGTGCGCGATCGCGTCTTCCAGCGGCTTGACGATCAGCCCGCGCAGCGCGAAGCGGATCGCGATCACGACGACGAACGCGATCGCGATGCCGGCCGCGATCAGCGCGATCATCATCGAGATCTGCGACTGCGTCTCGGTCTGACGTTCTTCCGCGCGCTTCTGCAGCGCCGCGATCACGGCCGCCGCCGTCTGGTCGAACGCGACGAACATCGGGCTGATCTTCGTGTCGGCGATCGCGTGGTACGCCGCCATGTCGCCGGCGCGCGCCGCGGCGAATTCGGGCTCGACGCCTTCCTTCACGATCGTCGTATACCGTGCGGTGAGCTCGTCGACGAGCGCCTGCTCGATACCGGGTTTCGGCGTCGACTGGAACGCCTGCCAGTTCTGGTTCGACTTTGCATACAGCGCCTGCGCGCGCTCGAGCACCTTCGCGGCCTCGGCCGCATTGCCGGCTTCGGTCAGCGTACGGAAGCGGTCGAGCGCCACGCGCGAGCGCAGCAGGTGCGCGGCCGTGTCGTCGAGCGTGTGGATCGCCGGCAGGTCGACGTGTGCGATCTCGTCGAGCGAGCGGCTCGCGTGATTCAGCGCGTAGAGGCCGAGCCCGCCGACCGCGGCGGTCAGGCACACGAGGATGAGTCCGACCGCCGTGAGCGTCGTGCGGATCGACCAGTTATGCAACATTGCAGATTCTCCCGAAATTGCTGCGCGCGCGGCGCGCTTACCCGCCGAGCGTCTCGATCAGCGCCATTTCACGGCTCGACATCAGCTTCTCGATGTCCATCAGGATCAGCATCCGGCCGTCGACCGTGCCGAGGCCCGTCAGGTACTCGGTCGTCAGCGTCGCGCCGAATTCCGGCGCCGGCATGATCTGGTCGGTCTGCAGCGTCAGCACGTCCGACACGCCGTCGACCACCATCCCGACCACGCGGTTCGACACGTTCAGGATGATCACGACGGTCTGGTGGTCGTACTCGACGCGGCCGAGATGGAACTTGATCCGCATGTCGACGATCGGCACGATGATCCCGCGCAGGTTGATCACGCCCTTGATGAACTCGGGCGCGTTCGCGATGCGCGTGACGCTGTCGTAGCCGCGGATTTCCTGCACTTTCAGGATGTCGATCCCGTATTCCTCGTCACCGAGCGTGAACACGAGGAATTCCTGGCCCGTCGCGTCGCCGTGTTCCGCGTCGCGGCGGCTCGTTACCGCGTTCGCCGCGGCCGGATTGATCATTTGGACTTCAGCAGACACGTTTGCCCCCAATCGGTTGATGGCGAGAGTCAGAACATCGCGAGCTCGGCGCCGGCACGGGCGCCGTGCGTCGCACGGGTTTCGCGGTTCAGCGCCGCGACGTCGACGATCAGTGCGACGCTGCCGTCGCCGAGAATGGTCGCCGCCGAGATGCCGTGCACCTTGCGGTAGTTGGTTTCGAGGTTCTTCACGACCACCTGCTGCTGGCCGACCAGCTCGTCGATCAGCATCGCGAAGCGGCGCCCCTCGGTTTCCATGATCGTGACGATCCCCTGCGTCGGGTCGGTGCGCGCGTCGTCGACCGAGAACACCTCGTGCAGCGCGACCAGCGGCAGGTATTCGCCGCGCACGCGCACCACGCGCTCGCCGTTGCCGACCGTGTAGATGTCGTCGTTCGACGGCTGCAGCGACTCCATCACGAAGTTCAGCGGCAGGATGAAGATCTCGCTGCCGACCTTCACCGACATCCCGTCGAGGATCGCCAGCGTGAGCGGCAGCACGATCCGCGTGGTCGTGCCGCGGCCGGCCTGAGACGAGATCTCGACGTGGCCGCCCATCGACTGGATGTTGCGCTTCACCACGTCCATCCCGACGCCACGGCCCGACACGTCGGTCACAGTCTCGGCGGTCGAGAAGCCCGGCGCGAAGATCAGTTGCCACACTTCGTCGTCGCTGATGTTTTCGGAGATCTGCATGCCTTGCTTCGCGGCCTTCGCGAGGATCCGCTCGCGGTTCAGGCCCGCGCCGTCGTCGCTCACCTCGATCACGATGTTGCCGCCGTGATGCGCGGCCGACAGCACGAGCTGGCCGACCGCGTCCTTGCCGGCGGCGACGCGCCTGTCGACGGTTTCGATGCCGTGGTCGAGGCTGTTGCGCACCAGATGCGTGAGCGGATCGATGATCCGTTCGATCAGGCTCTTGTCGAGCTCGGTCGCCTGGCCGAACGTGACCAGCTCGACCTGCTTGCCGAGCTTGCCGGCGAGGTCGCGCACGAGCCGCGGGAAGCGGCTGAACACGTAGTCCATCGGCATCATGCGGATCGACATCACCGCTTCCTGCAGGTCGCGCGCGTTGCGCTCGAGCTGCGCCATCCCGTTGAACAGGCGGTCATGCAGCGCCGGATCGAACGCACTCGCCGTCTCGGCCAGCATCGCCTGCGTGATCACCAGTTCACCGACGAGGTTGATCAGTTGATCGACCTTCTCGACGCCGACGCGGATCGAGCTGCCTTCGGCGCCGCCCGCGGCCGCGGCGGCCGGGCGGGCGCGCTTGTCGTCGTGATGCGCGGCGGCCGGCGCCGCGTGTTCGGCCGGTTGCGGTTGAGCGTGCTGTTGCGGCTGCGGCTGCGCTGCAGCCGCAGGCGGCTCGGCCGGCGCCGGTGCCGGAGCGGCCGGCTGCGGCGCGGCGGCCTGCGGCGCGAACACCTCGACGCGCGCGGGCTGCGCGGCGGCGGCCGCTTCGGCAGCCACGGCGGTGTCCTGCGCGACGGCCGGTGCCGCCTGCGCGGCCGGCGCCGTGCCGTGCGCGACGCGGATCTGGCTTTCGTCGATCACGAAGCAGCACACCGCGACGATATCGTCGGACGGCACGTCCGATTCGACCCACAGCGACAGGTCGGCGCCCGCTTCCTCGCGCCCGACGATCCGGCCGAGGTTGCCGAGTTCCTCGGTGAGCAGCGCCTGGTCCTTCGCATCGACGCCGACCAGCGTGATCTTCAGGTGCGGGCCGCCGGCGCCGGCGTCGGCCGCCGGATGCGCGGCCGCGACGGCCTGCTCGACCACATGGTCGGGCGCACGGTCGCCGCCGGCGGCGGGCGCGGCGGGCGGCGCCACGGCTGCGGCAACCGGGGCAACCGGGGCAACCGGGGCGGCCGGCGCGGGCTCGGCTGCGGCAGCGGATGCACCCGCCCCGCTTTCGGCCTTCAGCCGCTCGAGCTTTGCGCAGATCGCCGCGGCGGCCGCCGCGTCCGGTTCGGCGCTCGCGCGGTAGTCGACGAGCTGGTCGGACAGCACGTCCTTGGTCTCGAGGAACGCGTCGACCATGTCCTTGGTCAGCGTCAGCTCATGGTTGCGTGCGCGGTCGAGCAGCGATTCGAGGATGTGCGTCGTATCGGTCAGCGCGGAAAAGCCGAACGTCGCCGCGCCGCCCTTGATCGAATGCGCGGCGCGGAAGATCGCCGCTAGATCCTCGGGATCGGGCGAATCGACGTCGAGATTCAACAGCAGCTGCTCCATCTGCGCGAGCAGCTCGTCCGCTTCGTCGAAAAAGGTCTGGTAGAACTGAGTGATGTCGAGAGTCATGCCCGGTCACCGGTTGAATTCGTCGCGTTCATGTCAGGAGGCAGCCGGCTCGGACAGCGTGGCGACCAGGTCGACCAGCACGCCCGGGTCGATCGGCTTTTCGATCCAGCCGGTCGCACCCGCGTCGCGTGCGGCGTCCTTGAACGCGTCGCTGCCCTCGGTCGTCAGCACGAGGATCGGCGTGTCCGCGTACGCGCTCAGCTTGCGCAGCGCGGCGATCACCTCGAGCCCGCTCTTGCGCGGCATGTTCTGGTCGGTCAGAACCAGGTCGTACGGCGCCGTCGCCGCCATGTCGAAGCCGGCTTCGCCGTCCGGCGCCACCGTCACGTCGTAGCCGGCCTGCGCAAGCGTGGCCTGCAGCAGCGCACGCATGGTCGCGGAGTCGTCGATGGCGAGAATGGTTCGGATCATGTCTGTCTCGGAAACGTCAGGGTTTCGGCGCCACGGCAACGGCGCTCGCCACGACCGGACGCACCGCCGGCGCCGGGCCGCCGAGCTGCTGCGCGAGCAGCTTCGAACCGGCCGCGTCGGCGGACAGCGTCGTCGTCGTCGCGTCGTCGCGCATCAGCGCTTCTTCGGATTTGCGATTCAGCACGATCACGCTGATCCGGCGGTTTTCCGGATCGAGCGGATCGGCCTTGTTCAGGTTCTGCGTCGATGCGAGGCCCAGCACGCGCAGCACTTTCGCCTCGTCCATGCCGCCGGAGATCAGCTCGCGGCGCGACGCGTTCGCGCGATCGGCCGACAGCTCCCAGTTGCTGTAGCCGCCCTCGCCGCCCGCGTACGGCACGGCGTCGGTGTGCCCCTGGACGATGATCCGGTTCGGCACGTCGTTCAGCGTCTTGCCGATCTCGCGCAGGATGTCGCGCATGTACGGCTCGACGTGGTCGCTCGACATCGCGAACATCGGCCGCTTCTGCGTATCGACGATCTCGATGCGCAGCCCCATCAGCGTCGAATCGATGCGGATCTGCTGCTTGAACTGGCGCAGCGTCGGATTGGCCTCGATCGCGGCCATCAGCTTGATCTGCAGGTCGTGCAGGCGCGCCTGCTCGAGCCGTTCGAGCGCGCCCTGCGCCTGCGCTTGCGCATGCTCGTCGACCGGCTTCGCGACGCGCTCGGCGAGCGACGTCGTGCCGTCGGTGCGGCGCAGCGTGCCGGCGTCGACGCTCGACAGGTCGCGGCCGCCGCCGTTGATGATGCTCGCGTCCTGCGAGCTGCGATCGCCGCTGCCGAGAATCGCGGCCTTCAGCGGCATGTTGAAGTATTCGGCGATCCCCTTCAGTTGCACCGGCGTGACCGAACTCAGCAGCCACATCAGCAGGAAGAACGCCATCATCGCGGTCATGAAGTCCGCGTACGCGAGCTTCCATGCGCCGCCGTGGTGGCCCTTCTTCGCCGGGGCCACCCGCTTGACGACGATCGCGCGATCCTTGCTCTTGCTCATCGGTCGCTCCGCGTCACTTCGCCTTCACGCGGCGCACATGTTCTTCGAGCTCGGAGAACGACGGGCGCTCGGTGGAGAACAGCACCTTGCGGCCGAACTCGACCGCGATCGCCGGCGCATAGCCGTTCAGCGTCGCGAGGATCGTCACCTTGATGCACTGGAACATCTTGGTCGACTCGGCGACGCGCTGCTCCGCGAGGCTCGCGAGCGGCCCGATCAGCCCGTACGACAGCAGGATCCCGAGGAACGTGCCGACCAGCGCCTGCGCGATCATCGCGCCCAGCACCGCGGGCGGCTTGTCGGCCGACGCCATCGTGTGCACGACGCCCATCACGGCCGCGACGATGCCGAACGCCGGCATCGCGTCGCCGACGCGCATCAGCGCGTGCGCCGGGCCTTCGCCTTCCGCGTGGTGCGTCTCGATCTCCTCGTCCATCAGGCTTTCGATCTCGAACGCGTTCATGTTGCCGCCCACCATCAGGCGCAGGTAGTCGGTCAGGAATTCGACGATGTGGCGATCGGCGAGGATCTTCGGGTATTGCGTGAAGATCGGGCTCTTTTGCGGATCGTCGATGTCGGCCTCGAGCGTCAGCGTGCCTTCCTTGCGTGCCTTCGCGAGCAGCACGTAAAGAAGCGCCATCAGCTCCATATAGACGTCCTTCGTGTATTTCGAGCCCTTGAAAAGCGTCGGCAGCACGCGCAGCGTGGCCTTGATGGTCTTGCCGCCGTTGCCGAGAATGAACGCGCCGACGCCGGCGCCCACGATCATCAGGATCTCGACCGGCTGGATCAAGGCGCCCAGATGCCCGCCTGCCAGCGCATAACCGCCGAAGACGGACAACAGCGTCACGATTGTTCCCACGATAATCAGCACTGCCTGTCCCTCACGAAAGACCGGCGGGGAGACCGCCGTTAAACAGGTTTACGGCAGTCGGCAGGAAAACTTTCGCGGCCGCCCGGCGGCGGCCCGACGGTGTTTACCAGAGCAATGCGCGGACGATTCGCGCGGCCCGCGGGCGTCGCCCGTGCGCCGCGCGCGCCCCGTCCTGCCTTGCCCGGCCTGGCGCTCAGGCCGCGGCGGCGGCCAGTTCGGCGCGCGCGGCGGCGGCCTTGCGGGTCTTGCCGGCCCGCGACGGCGGCTGGCACAGCCCGCACACGAAACCTTGATGCGGATCATGCGCGTGCGCGACGAAGTGGCCGCCGCAGCGCGTGCACGGCGTCATCTGCAGCATCCCCGAATCGAAGAAGCGCACCAGCGTCCATGCCCGCGTGAGGCTCAGCGCGGCCTCGTCGCCGGACAGGTTCACGTGCTCCAGATAGAGCCGGTACGCCTTCACGATCGACTGGATCGGCTCGCAGCGGCCGTGGTCCTGCATGAACCGGTAGATGTTGTAGAACAGCGACGAGTGGATGTTCGGCTGCCACGTCATGAACCAGTCGGTCGAGAACGGCAGCATCCCCTTCGGCGGCGACACGCCCTTCAGTTCCTTGTACAGCTTGATCAGACGGTCCCGCGACAGGCTCGTCTCCGCCTCCAGCAGCTGCAGCCGGGCGCCCAGTTCGATCAGTTCGATGGCGAGGGTGATTTCCTTCACCTCGATCACGACGCTTTTGCTTGCCATGGTGATAACCGTCCGCTTGACGTTGTTCGAATGAATGGCCGATACGCTGCCGGCCGGCGCGGCACGCCGGGACAGACGCAAGGCGGGATGGATCAGCGGACGCCTTCGACCTGCTGCCCGGCCATCAGGATGGCCGAGTGGGCGTGCGTGACGACGTCGCTGCGGCCCTTGTCGGCGAGCGACGACAGCAGCGCGTGATCATCGAAGCGGAAGCGGCACAGCATCTGGTTCGACGCAGCCAGCTTCACGGTCTGGGCGAGCGTGAGGTTGGCGAGCACGTCGGCGAGTTCCTGGGAAATGCCCATGCGGAACATGCCCATCGCCTTGTCTTCCCGCAGCAGGCGCTGCGCGAGGAGGAGGTACGACAGGTTGACCTCTTTGATCTCACTGAGCATTTCGCTGGTGGCGCTCATGATTCCCCCGTTAAAAAACTTTGCTTTGGCCGTTCATGTTATGAAAACGTTTGCTCGATCAGTGCGCACCGGGCGCTCAGTCGGCTCGTTTATAGTCTTACAGGGCGAATTTTGGCCAAACGGGATTTATGTCGGTATCAGCGAAGTGGCGTATGCCATGCAGGATTTGTCTGTAAACCGTGTAGGAATTTTTCCGACAAGGCGAATTGAAAGGGACAGTCGGAAAACGGGTTGCAACGCGGATTCGGTTGCGAGGGGTCTAGTGTCCGCCGCGCGCGTGGCGCAAGGCTTGCCGGCAGGGCTGCCGACAATCGTATCGGTAAAAATTATAGTGGTTTTTCACGATAGCGCAACAATAGTTATGGCTGTGGCAATTCACGATTCCGCGCCCTTTTTCTCGGGGTTTTCGCGTATTTCATCGTGTAACAAGCCTTAAGTGTTTGAAAAAACACTCGAACCCCTCAGGGCGATATCGATAATGGACTCGAATGGGCGGCGGCGCGAGCCGTGCCGGCCCGCCCCGCAGCTTGCCGACCGGCGCCCCGCGCACTCCGCCCAAGGCCCGGCCACGTACCGCCAACCGCGTGCGTCGGCAAGTTCCGCAACCTTGTACGGATCCGCACCGGCGCCGTCGCGCCGTCGGATCGACACAGGAGAACACCCATGCGAATTGCCCAGATCGCGCCGCTTTACGAAGCCGTCCCGCCGAAACTCTACGGCGGCACCGAGCGTGTCGTGTCCTACCTCACCGAGGCGCTCGTCGAGCTCGGCCACGACGTGACGCTGTTCGCCAGCGGCGACTCCGTCACGTCGGCCCGCCTCGAGGCGGCGTGGCCGCGCGCGCTGCGGCTCGACCCGTCGGTCCGCGATTCGATGGCGCCCCATATGCGGCTCCTCGAGCAGGTCGCCCGGGTCGCGCACGAATTCGACGTGCTGCACTTCCACCTCGACTACCTGCCGTTCCCGCTGATGTCGCGCCTCGACACGCCGTACGTGACGACGCTGCACGGCCGCCTCGACCTGCCGGAGCTGCAGCCGGTGTTCGACGCGTTCCCGGATTCGCCGGTCGTGTCGATCTCGAACAACCAGCGCAAGCCGCTGCCGCAGGCCGCGTGGGCCGGCACCGTGTACCACGGGCTGCCCGACACGCTGCTCACCCCGCAGGACGTGAAGCCCGAATATCTCGCGTTCCTCGGCCGGATCTGCCCCGAAAAGCGTGTCGACACCGCGATCCGGATCGCCGCGCAAAGCGGGCTGCCGCTGAAGATTGCCGCGAAGGTCGACAAGGCCGACGCGGACTACTTCAAGGAAGTGATCGAGCCGCTGCTCGACCAGGCGCATGTCGAATTCATCGGCGAGATCAACGAAGCGCAAAAGCCGGCGTTCCTGTCCGGCGCGAAGGCGCTGCTGTTCCCGATCGACTGGCCGGAACCGTTCGGCCTGGTGATGATCGAGGCGATGGCCTGCGGCACGCCGGTCGTCGCGTTCAACCGCGGCTCGGTGCCGGAAGTGATCGAGGACGGCGTGACCGGCTTCATCGTCGAAGACGTGCAGGGCGCGGTCGGCGCGCTGCACCGGATCGACAGCCTGTCGCGCAGCGCGATCCGCGCGCGTTTCGACACGCGTTTCAGCTCGAAGGCAATGGCGCAGCGTTACGTCGAAACTTACGAATCGCTTTGCGCGGCAACCAAGCAACCGGCATTGCGCCGGGTCGCGGGCGCCTGACACGGAAATCCGCGCGGAAAATATTCCGGAAAATCCGCACCGAAATCGGCGCGCAAAACAAAAGAGCCGCATCGTCGATGCGGCTCTTTCTATTTGGCGGGCGCTCACTCGATCAGGAAACGATCGCGGTTTTTGCCGGCGATCCAATTCGGCGGCTTGCCGCGCCCGCTCCAGGTTGCACCCGACTTCGGATCGCGGTATTTCGGCGGCAGCGGCGCCTTCTTCGGCGGTCGCCCGCGCCGCGCCCGCTCCGCGAAGCCCAGGTCCTGGGCCGTCAGGCCATACTCGGCAATCATTCGCTGGACATCGGCAATCACCGCTGCCACTTCCTGGCGGCGCACGTCGTCCGCCTGGGCTTGCAGATCGGCGATCTGCGCCTTGAGTTTCGCGTATTGAGACATTTTTCGACTCCCCTTTTCGATGATGCGGCCCCGGCGAATCCGGCCGGGACACCAACATCCGTTACGTCGTCCGCACTGCCGCCCTGCCCTTCGAAATAAATGCTGCCATCTTTAACCGAATCGCCTATATCGAGAATGCGGACTTATTCTAATAAAAGGCATTCGTCAGCCATTCAAATTTAACAATCGTTTACCCTCTTGGACCCGATTCATTTCCTATAATCCAGACCAATTCCAGACGACGAAATAAATTCGTTGCGTCGTCCGGGGTCTTCAACCCACTTGAACGAGGTCCTTAGATGAATCTTTCTCAGCGTCTCGCTGCAGAGGTATTCGGCACGTTCTGGCTGGTGCTCGGCGGGTGCGGAAGCGCCGTGCTGGCCGCCGCCTTTCCGGGCCTCGGCATCGGTTTTGCCGGCGTCGCACTCGCCTTCGGCCTGACCGTACTGACGATGGCATTCGCAATCGGCCACATCTCGGGTTGCCACCTGAATCCGGCGGTGAGCGTCGGCCTGACGGTCGCCGGCCGCTTCCCGGCACGCGATCTCGCGCCGTACATCGTCGCGCAGGTCGTCGGCGCCACGCTCGGCGCGTTCGTGCTGTACCTGATCGCAACCGGCAAGCCGGGTTTCGATGTCGTCGGCAGCGGCTTTGCGACGAACGGCTTCGGCGATCGCTCGCCCGGCCACTACTCGCTCGCCGCATCGTTCATCTGCGAAGTCGTGATGACGGGCTTCTTCCTGTTCGTGATCCTCGGCGCGACCGACAAGCGCGCGCCGGCCGGCTTCGCGCCGATCGCGATCGGACTGTGCCTGACGCTGATTCACCTGATCTCGATCCCGGTCACCAACACGTCGGTGAACCCGGCGCGCTCGACCGGCCCGGCGCTGTTCGTGGGCGGCGACGCGATCGGCCAGCTCTGGCTGTTCTGGGTCGCGCCGCTGATCGGCGCGGTACTCGCGGGGATCATCTACCCGCTGGTCGCCGGGCGTGACGACGCCGTCGACCTGCTGCCCGCATCAGCTCGCACAAGCGAATAAAACACTACGGGGTCAAGCGAGCAGAGCAGCGAGCCTCACGCTGTCGAAGAACATCGAGGCAGGCAATTTCGACGGGCGCCCCTGGCGCCCGTTTTTCATTTCCGCGCGGAAAACGCGCCCGGCGCGGGCGCTCAGGACGCGACGACGTCGCCTTCGAGCGAGAACAGCGTGCGCAGGTGGCGCGCGACGCCCGCGTCGAAGTTGTTGCCGATCCGCGGGATGTGCGGCAGTCGCGCCACCAGGTCGGGGTTCGCGTTGTTCATCATGAATGCGTGACCGGCGGTTTCGAGCAGATCGATGTCGTTCATGTTGTCGCCGAACGCGATGCAGTGGCCGGCGTCGATGCCGAGCCGCGCGAGCACCGTGCGCAGCGCGCGCCCCTTCGACACGTTCGCGGTCATCACTTCGAGGCAGTCGGGCAACGAGTACGTGACGTACAGCGTATCGCCGAACTGCACGCGCATCTGCTCGGCGACGACCGCCAGATCGGCCGGTTCGCCGATATACAGCACCTTCGCGATAGCCGCGCCGTCGTGCGCGGCCATGTCGATCACTTCGTACCGGAAGCCAGAATCCTGGTGGAATTCGAGCAGGTGCGGCGCTTCGCGGTCGATCAGCCAGCCGTCGTTGGTGAACAGGTTGACGATCACGCGGCCGTGCGCGCCGACGACTTCCGGCTGCACGAGGCTGCGCACGACCGCTGCGTCGATGTCCTGCGCGTGGATCGTCGTGTCGTCCGGCGCATGCACGCGCGCGCCGTTCGACGTGATCAGGTACGGCCGGATGCCGAGGACATCGCGAATGCCGGCGACGTCCGCGTAATGGCGCCCCGTGGCGATCACGAACTGCACGCCGTCGCGGTCGAGTCGGCGGACGGTGTCGATCGTGTACGGGTCGAGCTGGTGGTCGCTGTTCAGCAGCGTACCGTCGAGATCGGTGGCGATGACTTTGTACATGGGACGGGGGAGTGGCGCTCGCGGCACGGAGGAAGCGTCATTTTAACGTCGTGCCCGACAGCGCGCCGGACGGTTGCCGGCTCCGCGCCGCCCGAGGCGCTGCTGCGGCGCGGCATCTGCCGCACGCGCCGCTCACCTTGGCCGCCCTCCGCGGCCCTAGCCGACCTAGCCGACCTAGCCGACCTAGCTCACCTAGCTCACCTAGCTCACCTAGCCCACCTAGCCGCCCTCCGCGGCCCGCAACGCCTGCAGCGCGAGCCGCAGCGCACCATGCGCAGAATCGTCGAGCGGCGCGCGCAGCCGCGCGGCATGCCGCACCGGCACGGCCGGCGCGAGCGCGTCCGCCAGCCCGCCGCACAGTGCGACCGGCAGCGCCTGCTGCGGATCGAGCGCGTCGATCATCTTGCCGATCTCGTCGCCGGCTTGCGCGATCAGCGCGCTCGCGACCGGGTGCGCGCGGTGCGCGAACACGATCGGCGCGAGACGCGCGTAGACCGTCTGGTTCGCGTCGCACGACCACTGGACGAGCGCGTCGCGATTCTGCGCGCCCGTTTCCGCAAGGAGTGCGGTGGCGAACGCGTCGCGCGGCACGCGACCGTCGAGTGCCTGTTGCGCATAGGCGAGCGCGCGCAGGCCGAGCCACGCGCCGCTCGCCTCGTCCCCGGACGGAAAACCGAAACCGCCCGCGATCCGGCACGCGCCGGCCGCATCGAGCGCCGCGGCGATGCTGCCGGTGCCGAGCGCGACGATGAGCCCCGGCGCGCCGCCGTGCGCGCCGACGACGGTCGTGTACGCATCGCTCTCGATCGCGAGCGCGCCGAGCGGTGCCCGTGCGCGGAACGCGGCGAGCCACGCCGCGTTGTTGACGCCGGCGAGCCCGCAGCCGAGCGCGCACTGCGACCACTCGAACGCGAGACCGGCCTGCGTGAACGCGTCCGCGCAGGCCGCGCCGATCGACGCCCATGCGCGCTCGATACCGAGGCCGAGCCCCGACGGACCACCACGCCCCTGCGCCAGCTCGCGCCCGTGCCGGTCTGCCAGCACCGCGCGCGTGCCCGTGCCGCCGCCGTCGATGCCGATCGCAAAAAGTAATGCCGCCATGCCTTCATCCCGCTGATTCGAACAGGCGCCAAGCTTAACCGGATCGGCGCCGCGCGCCCATCTGCCGTTCGGCCGGCTATCCCGCCCAAAGGGCTTCCGCTATGCTGGCGCGATCGAATCGACACTGAAGACGAGGCAGACGATGTCGCAGCGGTGCAACTGGGTGAAGACAGAAGCGGACGCTCACTATCACGACACCGAGTGGGGCGTGCCGTCGCACGACGATCGCCACTTGTTCGAAATGCTGATCCTGGAAGGCGCGCAGGCCGGGCTGTCGTGGTCGACGATCCTGAACAAGCGCGCAGGCTATCGCGAAGCATTCGCCGATTTCGACGTCGACGCCGTCGCGCGCTTCACGCCCAAGCGCATCGAGAAATTGCTGGAGAACCCGGGCATCGTTCGCAACCGCGCGAAGGTCGAATCGGCGGTGACCAACGCGCGCGCGGTGCAGCGCATCCGGGAAGAGCACGGGTCGCTCGCCGCGTTCCTGTGGTCGTTCGTCGGCGACACGCCGGTTCAGAATGCGTGGCAGTCGTACCGCGACGCGCCCGCGTCCACCGAACAGTCCGACGCGCTCAGCAAGGCGCTGAAGGCGTACGGCTGCAAGTTCGTCGGCTCGACGATCTGCTATGCGCTGATGCAGGCGACCGGCATGGTCAACGATCACGAAGCCGGCTGCCCTTGCCACGCACGATGCGCGGCGCTCGGCGGCAAGCAGCCGGCACGCCGGCGCAAGGCGGGTTGACCGCGCCGATGCAAACTCGGTCGGACGCCGCGCCGCCACCCTGCGGCGGTGGCACCGTCCGCCTGCCGCAGGTTACTTGCCGCTCGGCCTTTATCGCGCCGCGCGCGACGACGCCGATACGACCGCCCGCGCGCTTCGCGTAGCTCGCACGCGTGCGCTGCGCTTCTTCACCCAGATGCAGACGCCCGTCACGCTCAGCATCGCGATCACGATGCCGAGCATGCTCACGGCGACACGTCCGGCGACACCGGCGATCCGCCCCGAGTGCAGCGGAAACTGTGCTTGCATGAACAGGTCGCCGGCCGAACCGCGGCCCGGCACCTGCGCCGCGACGGGCTTGCCGGTCACCGCATTCCAGTACAGCCACGCGTTGCCGAGCCCGACGTCGCCATGGTCGTTGCCGGGCGTGAAGAACCCGACCGCATAGGCGTTCATCGCCGGCGCGAACAGCAGCGCGCCAGGCGGCGCGGCGATCCCCGCGTCGCGGCCGGCCGAGCGCGCGATCTCGACGATCCGCTCGCGCGGCAGCACCGGGCTGCCCGGCGGGGCCGGCGGGAAATGTTCGGGATTCGTGTACGGCGTTTCGGCGAGCGGCGACACCAGCGAGACCAGCGGGCGCACGACGGGCACGGCAAGGTTCATCGAAATCGACGTGACCGCGACGACGAGCAGCAGCCCCCACACCCACACGCCGCCCGAGCGGTGCAGGTCGAACACGAGCGGATAGCCGCCGCGCCGCACGCGGAACGCGAACGACTTGCGCCAGCTTTTCAGGTTCGGAAACGCGAGCACGAGCGCGATCAGGCTGTCGATCGCCCACACGATGCCGACGACGCCCATCACCCAGAACCCGAAATTGATTCCGCCGTACACGGGCAGGAACAGCGAGTAGTGCAGCCGGTAGATGAACGGCATCAGGTCGAGCCGCGCGAGCGACGGCGCGCCCCATTCGCGGCGGCCCTGCACCGTGCCGGTCGCGGGATCGACGGCGATCTGGCTGAAACCGAGTGCGTACGGCTGGCCGGTCGCCGGATCGGTACGCGGCATCACGCCCGCCTGCAGCGTGTGCCCCGGTTCGATCGCGAGCGGCAGGTAGGTCACCTGCACGCGCGGATCGGCGGCCTCGATGCGCGCCGCGAGCTCGAGCGGCGCAAGCGGCGCCGCGCCGCTGCGCGCGGTATAGAAATCCGGGTTCAGCGCCGCATCGAGTTCATGGTCCCACGCGATCAGCGCGCCGGTGAGCCCCGCGACGAACAGGAACAGCGCGATGGCGAGCCCGAACCAGCGGTGCAGGCGCACGAGAAACGGTCGCAGGAACGCGTTCATCGCGTGCGCGGCGCAAGAAAAGCGGGCCGGCACGAGCGGCGGCCCCGATTCGACGGGATGCAGTTCATTTCATGGCGAGCGCCGCGCAACGGTCATCCGGTCGGGCCCGGCGAGGCCGGATGCCCTTGTACGCGGCATGGAATTGTTGCGCGGTTGGCGGGTTTTGATACGATGCGCGACATTTTAACGCAATGCGAATGATTCTTACTCGCATTTTTACTCGCTCGCCATGACCGTCTGCCTCGCCCGCCCGCCTGTCCGTCCACGCCGCGTGGCCGCCGCCCTCGCCTGCCTTGCCGCGTCGCTCGCGCACGCGGACGATTCGCCCGGCGACGCCGCGGTACTGCCCGCCCTCAACATCACGGCCGCGCATGATTCGCCGCAACACTTGACCGACACGATCTCGACGGGTGCGCTCGGCACCCGCCGCCAGCTCGACACGCCGTTCTCGACGACCATCGTCACGTCGGAAGAGCTCGAGGCCCGCCAGCCGTACAAGCTCGGCGACGTGTTCGCGAACGACGCTTCGGTGTCGGACAACAGCGGCGCCTACAGCGCCTGGGCCAGCTACATGACGGTGCGCGGCATGCAGCTCGACTGGCAGAACGGCTACAAGATCGACGGACTGCCGTTCGTCACGTACGGCATCACGATGCCGTACGAGCAGCTCGATCGCGTCGAACTGCTGAAGGGGCTCGGCGGCTTCCTGTATGGCTTCGTGACGCCGGGCGGCGTCGTCAACTACGTAACGAAGCAGCCGGGCGCCGAACCGGTGCGCAGCGTCGACATCGGTTACCGGAGCACCAACGTGTGGACCGAGCATGTCGATCTCGGCCAGCGCTTCGGGCCCGACCACATGTTCGGCGCGCGGCTGAATGCGACCCACGAGGAAGGCAAGACCTACAACGACGGCAACATCCGCCGCGACAGCGTGTCGCTCGCGCTGCAGGCGAACCTGACGCGCGACCTGTCCGTGTCGTTCGGCGCGCTGTACCAGGACCGCCGCACGACGGGCCAGACGCCGTCGATCTTCACCGGCAGCTATCCGGGCGGCGCGCTGCCCGCGACGATCAGCGGCGGATCGACGAACCTGGGCGGCAAGGACCAGTACCTGAACACGAACCTGCAGCTCTATACGACCGGGCTGCAATACCAGCTCGCGCCCGACTGGCAGCTCGACGTCACGTACAGCTACAGCAAGGCGACGCGCCGGCGTAACGAAAGCACGCTCTACCTGCAGGACGCGGCCGGCAACTACACCGACAGCCGCTACGTCGGCATGGAGGATCACCGCTTCAGCCAGTGGCGCGCGATGGTCGAGGGCAAGGTACGCACGGGCCCGTTCAGCCACCAGATCGTGCTCGGCGCGTCGTGGCAGAAGCAGGCGAACGACTATTCGGCGAACAGCGTGTTCGTGCCGCTCGGCGCCGGCAACCTCTATGCGCCGAATCCGTACCGCTACGAGAGTCCGCACGGTTTCATCCAGTACCGCACGAGCGAGATCGTGCAGAAATCGCTGTTCGCGAGCGACACCGTGCAGTTGACCGAGCGCTGGTCGGTGCTGGCCGGCGTGCGCTACATGAACTACGCGCAGCGCGCGTTCCAGGCGAGCGGCGCCGAGGCCCCCGGCTATCGCCAGAACGGCGTAGCGACGCCGACCTTCGCGGTGATGTTCAAGCTCGCGCCGACGACCACCGCGTACGCGAGCTACGCCGAGTCGCTCGAGCCCGGCAGCCGCGTGAACGACGTCTACGCGAACGCGGGCCAGGTGCTCAAGCCGTTGCGCAGCAAGCAGTACGAGCTGGGGATCAAGAGCGAGCACGCGCGCTGGAGCGCGACGGCCGCGCTGTTCCGCATCGAGCGCAGCGCCGAATACGCGAACGCCGCGAACGTCTACGTGCAGGACGGCGAATCGATCATTCAGGGGATCGAGGTCGGCGCGCGCGCGAAATTCGGCGCGCACTGGAACGCGGGCGTCGACGCGATGCTGCTCGACGCGTGGTACGCGAACGGGATCGGCAACAATGGCAACCGCGTGGCCGGCGCGCCGCGCTTCGTGCTCGCCGGCGACCTCGGCTATGCGGTGCCGGGCGTGCCGGGGCTGACGCTCGGCGTCGACGCGAAATTCACCGGCGCGACGCCGCTGCGCGCGGCCGGCGGTCTCGACGCACCGGGCTTTCTCGTCGTCAACGCGGGCGCGCGTTACCTGACGCGGGTCGGACGGCACGACGTGACGCTGCGCGCATCGATCGACAACGTGTTGAACCGCCGTTACTGGGAATACCAGTACGCGGACTACGTGAAGCCGGGCGACCCGCGCACGGTGAGCCTGAGCGCGAAGATCGATTTCTGAACGCCGCGGCCGGCGGCCGCAACCCGCTGGCCGCAGGGTCTCGCCAGCCGACGGGAACACCCACGCCGCAATGGCCTCGGGATTTTCCCGGCCCGCCAAAGCAAAACGGCGGAGCGGCCTCTTTCGAGGCACACTCCGCCGTTTTGCGGCGAACCGGCAGACGCTCTTAGTGGAGCTTCTTCGGCAGCATCTGGCTGCGCAGACGCTTGTGCAGGCGCTTGACGGCTGCTGCCTTCTTGCGCTTGCGGACTGCGGTCGGCTTTTCGTAAGACTGGCGCTCACGCAGTTCAGCGATCAGGCCATTTTTTTCGATAGCGCGACGAAAGCGGCGAATCGCCACTTCGAACGGCTCGTTTTCTTTCAGAAGAATCGTCGTCATGTCGTTCCTAAATTGCTTAAACGGTCAAAAACGTAGCGGCCAAGCGCCACGCACCGGCCATCCGAGCGTCCCCACAACAGGCGAAACGAGCGGAAATACGGCCTCGGAGGCCGGAAAAGAGAGGCGGAAAGCACCGCGAGTACGCTTCACAACCGCGTGCAGCGCCGCGTTTGACTGCCAGCAGACATGCCGAAACCGGCAAAGGCGTGACAGAAAATCTCAATTCAGCCCGCCATGATAGCAGGGAATCACAGACAAAACCACCCTTTTGTCGGTCGTGTGTGCACAGCGTCGCGACTGCGTCTCCGCGCCGGTTTCTGCCCCGTTTAACTCGGCGCCGCGCTGCGCCGGTCCGAATTGACAAAGAAGGATAAAAAATCGGGCCGAATCTGCAAGCGCCCCTCAAGTTTTGTTTTGGTACGCCGAAATCCTGCTCTGAGGCGGCCAGCAATGAACGAGTGCTTCCGCCGACGCCAAAACGGCTTTCCAGGGCTTTCGGCTTACACAGGAGATTTTTCCATGCTCGGAATTAACAGCAACATCAACTCGCTGGTTGCACAGCAGAACCTCAACGGCTCGCAAAACGCCCTGTCCCAGGCCATCACGCGCCTGTCGTCGGGCAAGCGCATCAACAGCGCAGCGGACGACGCAGCAGGCCTCGCGATCTCGACCCGGATGCAGACCCAGATCAACGGTCTGAACCAGGGCGTGTCGAACGCCAACGACGGCGTGTCGATGATTCAAACGGCATCGAGCGCACTGTCGTCGCTGACGAACAGCCTGCAGCGTATCCGCCAGCTGGCCGTCCAGGCGTCGACGGGCACGATGTCCACGACCGACCAGGCAGCACTGCAGCAGGAAGTCGCGCAGCAGATCCAGGAAGTGAACCGTATCGCGTCGCAAACGACGTACAACGGCACGAACATCCTGAACGGTAACGCAGGCATCGTGTCGTTCCAGGTTGGCGCGAACGTCGGCCAGACGATCTCGCTGGACCTGAGCCAGAGCATGTCGGCCGCCCAGATCGGCGGCGGCCTGGTGCAGAAGGGTCAGACGGTCGGCACGGTTACGGGTCTGAGCCTCGACGCCAACGGCGCGTACACGTCGGCGGCGGCGTCCGTAACGGTTACCGCAATCAACGTGCTGTCGGACGGTAAGGGTGGCTACACGTTCACCGACCAGAACGGCGGCGCTATCTCGCAAACCTATGCTCAGTCCGTGTTCGGTACAAACGCAACGGGCGGCACGGGCGCGGCAGTCGGCGCTCTGACGCTCCAAACGAGCGCAACCAGCGCTGGCGGCAGCAGCATGTCGGCAGCGGCGCTCACCGCGGCCACGAACGCCGTTGCACAGATCAACGCCGTCAACAAACCGGCTACCGTGTCGGGCCTCGACATCAGCACCGTCAGCGGGGCGAACGTCGCGATGGTGTCGATCGACAACGCGCTGCAGACGGTGAACAACGTGCAGGCGGCACTCGGCGCGGCACAAAACCGTTTCACGGCAATCGCCACGGCGCAGCAGGCAGAATCGACCGACCTGTCCTCGGCACAGTCGCAGATCACCGACGCGAACTTCGCGCAGGAAACCGCGAACATGTCGAAGAACCAGGTGCTGCAGCAAGCAGGCATCTCGGTGCTCGCACAGGCGAACTCGCTGCCGCAGCAGGTCCTGAAGCTCCTGCAGTAATCGCGTAGCAACCCACGGCCGGGCCCCGCGTAACGCGCGGCCCGGCCGCAGTCACTTGGCGCGCGGGGCCTCGCTCCGCCGCCAGGTCTTCATCCAGAATTTCCCGGATCACCCGCCGCACGGAGCAACACGATGTCGACGATCAATTCCGCCGTCACTGCCGCCAACAACTCGGCCAACAGCCAGCTGCAACAGGCTGCCCAATCGATCATCAGCGGTTCGACCGGCAACTCGTCGATGGACGTCAACTCGCTCGTGACGGCACTCGTCAATGCGAAAACCGCCGGTCAGGCCGCCGCGCTCAACGCGCAGCAAAGCAGCGACAACACCCAGATTTCCGCGTATGGCGCGCTGTCGGCCGCGCTGAGCGCACTGCAGGCCAGCCTCACGACGCTGTCGAACGGCTCGCTGCAGAACACCTTCACCGCGACCGCGAGCGGCACCGGCCTCACCGCGACCGCGGGCGCCGGCGCGGTGGCCGGCAGCTACTCGGTCGGCGTCACGCAGATCGCGACGTCGCAGTCGCTGTCGTCGGCCGCGTTCGGCGCGTCGACCGCGCTCGGCACCGGCACGATGACGCTGTCGCTCGGCAGCCAGTCGTTCACCGTCGACGTGAACAACACCAACAACACGCTGTCCGGCATCGCCGCCGCGATCAACTCCGCAACCGGCAACCCTGGCATCGTCGCGTCGGTCGTCAACGGCAGCGACGGCGCGCACCTCGTGCTCAGCTCGACGCCGACCGGCGCGGCGAGCACGATCGGCGTCGCGCTCAGCAACGTCGCCGGCGACAACGGCCTGTCCAGCCTCGGCGTCACGTCGACGGCCAGCACGACGGGCGGCCAGTCGACGATCACGTCCGCGAACGGCAGCGCCGCGTGGAAGCAGAGCACGGCCGCGCAGGACGCCGCGTTCACGATCAACGGGATCGCCGGCACGAGCGCGAGCAACACCGTGACGAGCGCGATCACCGGCGTCACGCTGAACCTGACCAGCGCCGCCGTCAGCACCACGCAGCCGCAAACGTTGACGGTCGCGACCGACACGAAATCCCAGGCCGCCGCGATCAACAACTTCGCGACGCTCTACAACACGCTCGTCACGACGATGGGCTCGCTGTCGAGCTTCACGTCCGGCGCGTCGTCGCAAGGCCCGCTGCTCGGCGACTCGACGCTCAACACGATCAAGAACGCGCTCGCGTCGATCGTCGCGAGCGGCGTGAACACCAACGGCTCGACGGTCAACCTCGCGTCGATCGGCGTCACGCTGCAGGCCGACGGCACGCTGAAGGTCGACAGTACCGCGCTCAACGGCGCGCTGCAGAACAATCCGACGGGCGTCGCGTCCCTGTTCAACTCGACGAACGGGATCGGCGAGCAGTTGACGACGAATATCACGAACTACACGAAGACGAACGGATTGATCGCCGCGCGCACGACCGCGCTCAGCAACGATCTGAAGAACGTCGCCCAGCAGCAGACGACGCTGACGAACTACGCAGCACAGCTGACCACCCAGTACCAGGCGCAGTTCACCGCGCTCAACACGCTGATGGCGACGATGAACACCAACTCGCAATACCTGACCCAGCTGTTCGGCGGCGCGAACAGCGGCGGCGCGCTGGCGAACAACAAGAGCTGACCGCTAGCCGGACAGGAGAGCCCCGATGGAACAGACCGAACTGATCGCCCGGATCGACGCGCTGACCGACTCGATCGAACACGCGGCCACGATGGCCGACTGGGCCGAGGCCGTGCGCCTCGCCGATGCGCGCTGGCAGCTCGTCGCGCTGCTCTCGACCGACCAGCCGCCCGTCGGCATCGCCGCGATCCGCCGCATGCAGGTCAGCAACGACCGCATCTTCGCCGACGCGCAACGCGCGCAGCAGGAGCTGACCGACGAATACCAGGCGGCGATGAGCCGTGTGCAGGCCGTCGGCCAGTACCAGAGCATCGCGAGCCGTTAAGACGCGCCGCGCGGCGTGCTCGACATGCGCGCCGCCCACCCGACAACAAGAACTACGCGCTGATGTGAGGGCGTGCTCGTTCGCCTCCCCGCCCGCCTCGTGCGGGCGTTTTTTTGGGTAATGCCGGCAGCACCGTCCGGCTTGAGCCGACCGGTCAATCGGCCAAACTGACCGGGCTTTTCCCGTCACCTCGCGGCATCGGCGCAACGGCGCGCTACCGATAATGATATCGACCGACTTTCCGCAGATTTCATCATGTTCTCGACCGAACCGCCCGCCTCCGCCGCGCTCACGCCTGAACAGCAGCTTGCGCAGGACATTGCGCTCGTCATGGAGAACGCGCTCGAGCGCCAGCGCAGCGGCGCGTTCGACGACGCCCGGGCGCTGTACGAGGCCATCCTCGACGCGGTGCCCGCGCATGGCGATGCACATTACAACCTCGCGGTGTTGATGGTCGACACGGGTCAACCGGCCGACGCGGTGCCGCATTTCGAAGCCGCAATCGGCGCGAACCCGGACAACGGCTACTACTGGGTCAGCTACATTCATGCGCTGCATCGCACCGGGCAAACGGCCGCCGCATGGATCGCGGTCGAAATCGCGCAGCAGCGCGGCGTACGAGGCCCGGCGCTCGACGGGCTGATCGCGCAACTGGCGTCGCCCGACTTCGTGCTCGCGACGGCAGCGGTCGCAGCCCCGACCGACATCGACACGGCGATCGTCCTGGAAATCGCGGCCGGCGCGACAGCCGAACAGCGCGACGCCGGCAAGCCGGCCCGTCGCCCCAATCAGACGCTGCTGCAAAAGCATGCGGCGCTGTTCGAGAGGAACAAGCACGCGGAAGCCACCGCGCTTGCGCGGCAATTGGTCGCCGACTACCCGAAAGACGGCGCCTGCTGGCGCGCGCTGTCCGCATCGCTTCACCGGGAAGGCCGCTTCGCGGAGATGATCGATGCGGGCTTTCGCACGATCGAATTGCTGCCGGATGAAGTCCTCGTGCGCATTCTGCTCGCCGATACGCTGCGGATGATGAACCGTCTCGCGGAAGCCAACGAGCAATGCGAGCGCCTGCTCGAGCTCCAGCCCGATCACGCGGAGGCCATGCGGATTCGCGGTCTCGTGCTGTTCGCGCTGCGCCGCATGGATGAAGCGATCGCGGCCTGCCGACGGGCGGTCGAGCTTGCACCGGGCGCCGCTGCACCATGCGGCACGCTCGGCTTCGTGCTGCTCGAAATGGGCGCAACGCAGGAAGCGATCGGCTGGCTGAAGCGCTCCATCGAAATCAATCCGGCCGACAGCGTCACCCATAGCAGCATGCTGTTCTGTATCGCGCACAGCAGCGACTTCGATCCGCAAACGCTCGTGGCGGAACACCGCAAGTTCGGCGAGCGCTACGACAATCAAAAGCGCAAGCGCGCGGCCGTGTTCTCGAACTCGCGCGACCCCGCGCGCAAGCTGCAGGTCGGCTTCGTGTCGGGCGACCTGTTCAGCCACGCGGTCGCCTCCTACGCGGTGCCGGTGATCGAGCATCTCGCGGCCGATCCCGGCATTGCGATGCACTTCTATCACAATCACTTCGAGGAAGATCACACGTCCGAGCGTTTCAAGGCCCACGCCACGACCTGGCGCAACGTCGCCGGCATGAGCGACACGGCCTTCCTCGAACGCGTGCGCAACGACCACATCGACATCGTGATCGACCTGTCGGGTCATACCGGCCGCAACCGGCTCGTTGCGCTGGCGCAGCGCGCGGCGCCGGTTCAAGCGTCGTGGATCGGTTATCCGGCCACGACCGGCCTGAGCAAGATGGACTACTACCTCACGGACCGCTTCGTCGCGCCGCACGGCGCATTCGACGACCAGTTCGTCGAACAGATCGTGCGACTGCCCGCGATCGCGCCGTTCATGCCGCCGCCGAACTGCCCGCCCGTGAACGTGCTGCCGGCGCTGCACAACGGCTATACGACTTACGCGAGCTTCAACCGCCTGAACAAGCTGAGCCCGCACGTGATCGAGGTTTGGGCGCGCGTACTGCACGCGGACCCGACCGCGCGCATGGCGCTCGGCGCGATCGGCAGCGACGGAGACCAGCAGACACTGACCGCATGGTTCGCGGCTGCCGGTATCGACGCCAACCGCCTGACGTTTCACCGGCGCTCGAACATCCCCGTCTACATGCAGCAGCACCACGGTGTCGACCTCTGCCTCGACGCGTTCCCGTACACCGGTTCGACGACGACGCTGAATGCACTATGGATGGGCGTGCCGACCGTGACGATCCCCGGCGCGACGATGGCCGGGCGCGGTAGCGCGGGCTGGCTGCAGCATGTCGGACTCGATGCGTACATCGCGACGGACGAGGACGATTTCGTCGCGAAAGCGCTGGCGCTCAGCCGCGACACCGCCGCGCTGCAGGCGCTTCGCGCCGGCCTGCGCGCGCGCTGCGGAGCGTCCGCCGCGTTCCGCCCGGCCGTCGTCGCGGCCGGGCTGTCGTCGGCGCTGCGCACGATGTGGACCCGCTGGTGCGCGGGAGAGCCCGTCACCGCATTCGACACGCCGCTGTTCGACGACGTGACGACCGCACAGGCCGCGGCCGACGCCTGAGCGCCGCGCGTTATCGAGAGAGACCACCATGACCGCCAGCCTGCCCGCATCGTCCGTTGCGCAACTGCCGCACGAACGCATCTACGTCACGCAGCCGCACCTGCCGCCGCTCGCGGAATTCCTGCCGTATCTCGAGAAGATCTGGGAGAGCCGCACGCTGACGAATGGCGGCCCGTTCCACCAGCAGTTCGAGCGCGCGCTGTGCGACTATCTCGGCGTGCCGTACCTGTCGCTGTTCGCGAACGGCACCCTCGCGCTCGTCACCGCGCTGCAGGCGCTGCGCATTACCGGCGAGGTGATCACGACGCCGTACTCGTTCGTCGCGACCGCCCATTCGCTGCTGTGGAACGGCATCAAACCGGTATTCGTCGACGTCGCGCCCGGCACGCTCAATCTCGACCCCGCACGCATCGAGGCGGCGATCACGCCGCAAACCACCGCGATCATGCCCGTGCATTGCTACGGCAATCCGTGCGACGTCGACGCGATCCAGAAGATCGCCGACAACTACAACCTGCGCGTGATCTACGACGCGGCGCACGCGTTCGGCGTGCAGAACGCCGACGGCAGCGTGCTCGCGCACGGCGACCTGTCGGTGCTGAGCTTTCACGCGACGAAGGTGTTCAACACGTTCGAGGGCGGCGCGATCATCTGCCCCGACGCGAAGACCAAGCAGCGGATCGACCACCTGAAGAACTTCGGTTTCGTCGACGAGGTCACCGTCGTCGCACCTGGCATCAACGGCAAGATGAGCGAAATCAACGCCGCGTTCGGGATGCTGCAGTTGCAGCATATCGACGGCGCACTCGCACGCCGCCGCGAGATCGATGCGTTGTACCGCACGCTGCTGGCCGACGTGCGCGGCATCCGCTGCGTGCCGCGCGGCGGCCAGACCGTCGCGAACCACGCGTATTTCGCGATCCTCGTCGACGAAGACTATCCGCTCGACCGCGATGCGCTGTACCAGAAGCTGCGCGACTACGACGTGTACGCGCGCCGCTACTTCCATCCGCTGATTTCGGAATTTCCGATGTACCGCGGGCTGCCGTCCGCCAGCCGCGACAACCTGCCAGTCGCAACGGAGGCCGCGCGCAAGGTGTTGTGCCTGCCGATCTACCCGGCGCTCACTGACGACATGGTCCGCCGCATCGTCGAGCTGATCGCCTTCTGACCCGCCGCATCTACAGGTAACGCTCGTCGGCCGCGCGCGCGCGGATCCGGCGCGCCGGGTTGCCGTACGCCACCGTGTACGGCTCGACGTCGTGCAGGACGACCGCGCCCGCGCCGACGACGCTGTGCTCGCCGACCGCAATCCGGTGCCGCAGCATCGCGCCGAGGCCGATCGCCGCGCCGCGGCCGATCCGGCAGTTGCCGCCCGTGACGACGCCCGGTGCGAGGCTCGAGAAATCCGCCATCACGCCATCGTGGTCGAGCGACGCGTTCGTGTTGACGATGCAGCCTTCGCCGATCGAACAGCTCGGGTTGATCACCGCGCCGGCCATCACGACCGTGCCCGCGCCAATCGTCGACGCCTTGCCGACGCACGCGGCCGGATGCACCGCCGACACGCGCGGCAGGCCCGGCACGAGCGCCGCGAGCCCGGCCGTCACGGCCTCGCGTGCATGATTGTCGCCAATGGCGACCAGCAGCCCGACGATCCCGTGCCGGTCGACCAGTTGCGGCAAATCACGCTCGGCGCCCAGCACCGCGTAGCCGAGCGTCTGCTCGCCGGGCGTCCGGAACGAATCGATCAGCCCGGCGATCCGGTACCGGCCGGCCTGTTCGACGATGTCGATCACGACCTTGGCGTGACCGGAGGAGCCGACGATGATGATGTTTTCCACGAGGGCCTCGATTGATCTGATAAGCAGCGGCAGCACGGTCGCGTTTCGCGCAGTATGCCGTGTCGTCGCGCCCGTGCCGCGCGCGCCGTCACGTCAGACGCTACGCGCCGTTTCGTCCGCCGTCACGCGTGCGACTGCAAAATGCGCAGCAAACGCCCCCCTCAGCCGCTCGGCCAGCCGAATCCAGCTTTCTTCGCGCCCGCGCCGGAACAGCCGCACCGTGCCCGGATACCACGGCGAATCCTCACGGTCGTGCATCCACCGCCAGTCCACGTCCTGATTCGGCAGCAGCACCCAGCAACGCTTGCCGAGCGATGCGGCCAGATGCGCGGTCGACGTGTCGACGCACACCACGAGATCGAGTTGCGCGACGATCGCGGCCGTATCGGCGAAATCGTCGATCTCCGAGCCCAGGTGCAGCAACGGCAAGCCGCCCGGCGGATGCCGCGCCTCGTCCTCGCCCTGCCCTTTCTGCAGGCTCACGAAATTCACGCCCGGCACGCTCCACAGCGGCGTCAGCAACGCCAGCGACGGCAGCGAGCGGTGCGCATCGTTGTGATGCTTCGGATTGCCTTTCCACACGAGGCCGATACGCGGGCCGGCCGGCAGCACATCGAGTCGCGCCCCCCAGCGGGCGACGCGCGCCGGATCGGGGACGAACCGCACCGGCGGCGGAATCGTGTCGAGTGTCGTGCCGGCATGCATCGGCGCGCTCAACAGGCTCGTCCAGTAATCGAATTGCGCGACCTGCGCGGTGGCCGTCTCGTGATCGAGCACCGCGTCGACGCCGTCGACCGTCTCCATCAGCCGATGCAGCGCCGGCTGGCACGCGAACACCACGCGCGCCGCCTGCCGCGCGCGAAATTCCGCGAAATAGCGGCTGAACTGCAGCATGTCGCCGAGGCCGTCCTCCTGCCAGACCAGCAACGTCTTGCCGGCCAGCGGCTCGCCTTGCCATTGCGCGCACCGCAGCACCTCGCGGGTCCGGCGATGCACGAACGTCGACTGCTCGTAGCGGGATTCGTAGCGGCGCCACCCTTCCTCGAACCGTCCGCGGCTGAGCAGCAGCGTCGCCAGCCCGAAGCGCGCGTCGTCGTAGTCGGCGCGCAGCTCGAGCGCGCGGCGGTATTCGCGCTCGGCTTCGTCGAGGCGGCCCGCATGCGCGAACGTCGTGCCGAGGTTGTAGTGCGCTTCGGCCATCTGCGGCGCGAGCGCCAGCGCGTCGGCGAACGCGATGGCCGCGTCGTCGTGGCGGCCCTGCGCACGCAGGACGCAGCCGAGATTGTTGTGCGCCTGCGGCAGGTCGGGCCGGCAGCGGATGGCGTCGCGATAGGCCGCTTCCGCTTCGGGCAGGCGGTCGAGGTTCTGCAGCGCGATGCCGAGGTTGTAATGCGCTTCCGGATGATCCGGACACAGCTCAATGGTCTGCCGGCTGGCCGCCTCCGCTTCCGGCAGCCGCTGCATGTCGACGAGGATCGCGCCGAGATTCGCGTGCGCGAGCACATGATCGGCGCGAACGGCGATCGCGAGCCGGTACGCGAGCTCCGCCTCCGCCGGCCGGGCGAGGACGCGAAGCAGGTTGCCGAGATCGGTCAGCACGTCGGGTGACCGCGGCTCGATCGACAGTGCCTGCCCGAATGCCTGTTCGGCCTCGTCGAGCCGGCCGAGCGCTTCGAGCACCTTGCCGAGCCGGTGATGGTGCGACGCGCGTAGCGGCGTGACGGACGCCAATTGCCGGCGGCCGACCGCCTCCGCCTCGAGCAGCCGCCCCTGCGACACAAGTAGCGCGCCAAGGCCTTCGTACGGCGGATCGAACGCCGGCATGGCATCGATCGCGCGCCGCCACCACGTCTCGGCGTCGGCCAACCGGTTCAGGCCCAGCGCGCACACGGCCGCGACGTGCAGCGCCGCGACGTCCGCCGCGGGCGCATCGAGCAGCGGCGCGACGCGCGATAGCGCGTCGGCAAACCGTCCGTTCTGGCACAAGGTCGCGGCGTATTGAACGCACGCGGATTCGTCGGAAGCAAGCGTCGTCATGAAAGGCTGGGCAAGGCGGCGGACATTCATCGCATCCGGCCGTCGAGGCGGCGGCCCGGCACGCGCGTCGCATGTCGCGACCGGACAACCGTTTCGGCACGGGAAGCGTCGATCGACAGGTTACCGAAGCGCGCATGCATGCGATGCGGTGATGTGAGCCCATTCCGCGCGGCTGTTCGGGCGATGGACCGGCCGCCCGGCGCGTGCCCGGCCTCCGATGCGTCGTCTCGCCGTACCGAAGTTGTATGTCCCGCTCGGCGAATCAGGGAAGCACATCGATTCAGACATCGCGTCTCTCGTACAAAAGGGACTGAGGCCCAAGATCCAGCGCGCCCCGGACATTGTCCGCGTAATCGGAAACGAAAGTGTGCACCCCGTTAAACTTGACGTTCGGGACGACGATGATCACGGATCCGCGTGAAGTCGACGCGCTCTATGAACGACTGCCGGAGAGCAAACGAGAGGCTATCGAACGACGAGACACGGCAAAACCCGCAAAGTGACCAGCCGGAAAACCAGCATTGGGTTGTGGCGCGAGCAACGCTATCGAGACCGCATAACCAAGGCGCATAAAAGTACGTCAAGGAATCGGCCCGCCAATCTCCGCGCAGCCCGCGCCAGACGGCGCCCGAGTGCCGGGCGCATGAGTGCATAAAAAATCGCTCGTTTTTGCGGGCAGACGAGGCGGGTCACAATTGCGCATATGGATTCCGCGCCGACGTCGCCAAGGGCTCGGCTGCGTCCCGCAGGCCACATGCATAGTCCACATCTCGGCGTCTGCACCTCGTCGCAACAAGCCAAGCCTCGATTCAAAAACCCCCGGCCACAGGGGGACCGTGACCGGGGCAAGGAACCGTCCGTACTCAGGCACGAGGAGGACGTATGAAGAGTCTAGGAGGCCAATTTTCTTTCCCAAATAATGGAAAACTAGCATTTAAAACGCCCATTATTCGTCGACAGGAAGCAGTGGCAAGCCTGTGGCGTGACGATTCAAACGCGGGGAACTGCAACATGCCGGTCCAGAACGACATCGCCGCCTCAAGCGGCCGAGTCTGCATAACAGTGTCGCCCAACGCGGCACGCCGCTACAGGTGTTGAAGGAACTGGGCGGCTGGGAAACGCTGGAAATGGTGCAGCGGTACGCGCACCTGTCAGCCGATCACTTGGCGCATTGGGTCAGGCCACTGACGGCCGAGCCGGCGCCGATGCTAGCTGCAATTTAGCTGCAATGAGTCTGTCCGACGAAGGGAGGAAACCGCTGAAAGCCTGACTAGGCTTGGCGCGCCCGGCTGGGATCGAACCAGCAACCCCTGCCTTCGGAGGGCAGTACTCTATCCATTGAGCTACGGGCGCGTGAGACAGTGAAGCGACCCCATATACGGGCCGCCCACGATTGGCAAGACGGCAAGGATACCCGGTTTCCCATGACGCGTCCACCTCGCCCGCCGAATCGCCGCCGGGCGAGCCTGCGTGCGGGTAAACACGCGCCATCGCATCGCTCGCCGTGATGTAAACGTTCCGTCTATAATCGTCCGTGCTTCATTGGACTGCCATTTTGCCGTTGCACCGCGCTCACAATTCCTATTCACGGAGACGAGGCAAGCATGAGCGAAGCACCCCACGAATCTCCCGTCAAAACCCCTGGGCAGCTGATTGCCGTCATCATCGCGTCGTTCGCGATTCCGATCGTCCTGATCGTCCTGTTCGCCAATTACGCGAACCATGCGTTCCGTTCCGGCGCCGGCACGGACGCGCTATCCGACGAGCAGGTCGCCGCACGTATCGCCCCGATCGCGAAGGTCGACGTGAAGGACGCCAACGCGCCCCGCACGTACAAGACGGGCGAGGAAGTCTACAAGGCCGTCTGCGTGACCTGCCACGGCACCGGCGCCGCCGGCGCGCCGAAGTTCGGCAACAAGGACGACTGGGCGCCGCGCATCTCGCAAGGCTTCGACACGCTGCTGAAGACGGCCCTCGCGGGCAAGGGCGCGATGCCGGCGCGCGGCGGCACGAGCCCCGACGACGTCAGCGACTATGAGATTGCGCGCGCGATCGTCTACATGGCGAACAACGACGGCGCGAACTTCCCCGAACCGGCCGCACCGGCCGCCAATGCGGCGCAGCCCGCCAGCGGCGCACCCGCGTCGGGCGCCGACGCGTCGAACGCGCAGGCCGCCGCCGCCATGGCGGCGATCGCCGCGATCCCGAAGGCCGGCGAAAAGCCCGCGGCCGCCCCGGCCGGCGCCGATGCGGCAACGGCCGGCAAGGCGCTGTACGCGTCGACCTGCCAAGCCTGCCACGCGGCCGGCGTGCTCGGCGCACCGAAATTCGGCAGCAAGGAAGACTGGGCGCCGCGCCTGAAGGATTCGATGGATACGGTCTACAACTACGCGCTGCACGGCAAGGGTGCGATGCCGCCGAAGGGCGGATCGAACGCGTCGGATGCCGACGTGAAGGCGGCCGTCGATTACATGGTCAACGCGGCGAAGTAACGCTCCCGCTCGGCCATCCGTAAAAAACCCCCGCGACGCACGCGCTTCGCGGGGGTTTCGTTTTCTTGCGGCCGGTTCGTCGCGCCTGCGTACGCGCGGCGCCGCCGCGTCACTTCTGCAGCAACGCTTTCAGGCTCGCGAGCCGGTCCTTCGGCGACATCGGCGCCTCTTCCGGCGTCGGCGGCGGCGCTTCGTCGAGCCCCATCTCGGGAATGAACCGTGACGGTTCGCACACGACCGTCTCGCGCGCCCGCTTGCGCTTCTTGCACCAGTTCAGGTGCAGGCTGCGCTGCGCGCGGGTGATCGCGACGTACATCAGCCGGCGCTCCTCCTCGATCCGTTCGTTGTCGATCGGGCCGTCGTCCTCGCTGCCGCCGCGGTGCGGCATGATGCCTTCCTCGACGCCGACCAGGAACACGTGCGGATACTCGAGCCCCTTCGACGCGTGGACGGTCGACAGCCGCACGGCGTCCGGATCCTCGTCCTTGCCTTCGAGCATCGACATCAGCGCGACGGTCTGAATCAGGCCGAGCAGGTTCTTGCCGGTATCGGCGAGCCCGTCCGCGTTGTGGAAGCCGTCGGCCTCGCCGTCGACGGCTTCCGTCTCGGGCTTCGTGCCCTTGCGCTTCAGCCATTCGAGGAATTCGAGCACGTTCTGCCACTTCGACTGCGCCTGCCGCTCGTCGAACGCGTCGTACAGGTACGCCTCGTAGTGGATCGCTTCCATCATGTCGTCGAGCACGACGGTCGCGGGCTCCTTGTCCGCGCGCTCGGTCAGGCGCTGGATGAAGTCGCAGAACATGCGCAGCGGCTCGATCTGGCGCGCCGACAGCCGCGCCTCGATCCCGCCCATGTACACGGCCTCGAACAGCGACACCTTCGCCTGCCCCGCGAACGACCCGAGCGCCTCGAGCGTCGTGTTGCCGATGCCGCGGCGCGGCGTCGTGACCGCGCGGATGAACGCGGGATCGTCGTCGGCGTTCGCGATCAGCCGCAGGTACGCGCACAGATCCTTGATCTCGGCTTTGTCGAAGAACGACTGGCCGCCCGACAGCACGTACGGGATCCGCTCGCGCCGCAGCACCTGCTCGAAAATCCGCGCCTGGAAGTTGCCGCGGTAGAGGATCGCGTAGTCGCGGAACTGCGCGCGCCGCTCGAACTTGTGCGCGGACAGCCGGAACACGACCGATTCGGCCTCGTGTTCCTCGTCGTTGCACGCCGTGACGGTGATCGAATCGCCCATCCCGTGCTCGGACCACAGCTTCTTCTCGAACAGCTTCGGGTTGTTCGCGATCACGTTGTTCGCGGCGGTCAGGATCCGCACCGTCGATCGGTAGTTCTGCTCCAGCTTGATCACGTGCAGCTTCGGGAAATCCTTGCCGAGCTGCGCGAGGTTCTCCAGCGTCGCGCCGCGCCAGCCGTAGATCGCCTGGTCGTCGTCGCCGACCGCCGTGAACGCGGCGCGCGGGCCCGCGAGCTGCTTCAGCAGCTCGTACTGGCATGCATTGGTGTCCTGGTACTCGTCGATCAGCAGGTAGCGCAGCTTGTTCTGCCAGCGGTCGCGCACCTGCTCGTTCTTCGCGAACAGCTCGGCAGGCAGGCGGATCAGGTCGTCGAAATCGACCGCCTGGTACGCATGCAGCGTCGCCACGTAGTTGCGGTAGACCAGCGCGGCCTGGTGCTCGTCCTCGTTGGCCGCGATCGCCATCGCCTCGTCGGGCATGATCAGGCCGTTCTTCCACAGCGAGATGATGCTCTGGATCTTGCGGATCAGCCCCTTGTCGGTCGTGCCGAGCTGCTCCTGGATCATCCCGAAGCAGTCGTCCGAATCCATGATCGAGAATTGCGGCTTCAGGCCGACGTGCTCGGCCTCCTGGCGCAGGATCTGTACACCGAGCGAGTGGAACGTGCAGACGGTGAGCTGGTTGACGGGCACCTTGCGGCCTTCCTTGCCGGGCGTGGTGAGCGTCTTGCCTTCCAGCAGCTTGGACACGCGCTCGCGCATTTCGGCGGCGGCCTTGTTCGTGAACGTGACGGCGGCGATATGGCGCGGCTCGAAGCCTTTCGCTTCGATCAGGTGCGCGATCTTCTGCGTGATCACGCGGGTCTTGCCGCTGCCCGCGCCGGCGAGCACGAGGCAGGGACCGTCGAGGTAGCGCACCGCTTCATTCTGAGCGGGATTGAGGCCTGCGGACATGATGGCGGATGGTGTTGCTGGTTGACGGCGGAGCGCCGGGAGGATGCCGTGCGCGGCAGGCTGGCGAAGCAAGCGGACACGCGGGCAGGACGCGCATGTTAACACGTCGGCGGCGTGTATTTCGGGTGCGCCGCAGGGCAGGGGCCGGCAGGCTTGCCGGGCGGGCACCCACTGTCCGTTCGCCGTGGTCGCGCCTGTCCGTTCGGCCAATCCGGCCCCGTCCGCGCTGCGATCGGACACAATACGCACTCCCCGGCGCCACCCGCCGGCCCGCTTCAATTCACCTGAGCGTCACCGGATCGATCTCATGGAATACCTGCTCGCCGCCGCCAGCGTCGGCCCGCTGCTGTCCGTGCGAGGGCGTTACATGCGCCGGCGCCGCGTCGCGCCGCGGCAGCCCGAGGCGGCCAGCCCGCGCGACGGCGTAGCCGGCGACGGCCCGCGCCGAGGCAGGCTGGCCGCCCCGGCTCGCCGCGCACCGCGCGCCGGGTGATCACGCCGTACGGCGCCCAACCCGCGCAAAATGCCGGCACTTCTTGTGCAAACGCCGCATCGCTTCGCGCGTTTCGCCCGGCGCGTCTGTGCAAGCGGCGGCGCCATGCCAAAATAGCCGGTCGTCTTCGTGCCGTTTCGGCGCGCCATCCTTTAATTTCCTTCGCAGCCAGGAATTGCCATGTCGTCATTGCTCAGGATTGGTTTGATGGGTTTCGGTTTCGCCGGCGCGACGTTCCACGCGCCCGTGATCGCCACGAGCGGCCGCACTGAAGTCGCCGCGATCGCGACGAGTCAGTCCGATCGCGCGCACGCCGCCTACCCGGGGGCGCGCATCGTCCCCGACCTCGACACGCTGCTCGGCCTCGACGACATCGAATGCGTGGTGATCGCCACGCCGAACGACACGCATTTCACGCTCGCGCGCCAGGTGCTCGAAGCCGGCCGCCACGTGGTCGTCGACAAGCCGGTCACGCTCACCGCCGACGAGGCGCTCGCGCTCGCGCGGCTCGCGAACGCACGCAGCCGGCTGTTCGCGCCGTTCCACAACCGCCGCTGGGATGGCGATTTCCTCACCGTGCGCCGGATCGTCGATTCGGGCGAGCTCGGCCGCATCACCTGCTTCGCGTCGCACTTCGACCGCTTCCGGCCGACGCCGCGCACGCGCTGGCGCGAGGAGCCGGCCCGCGGCGGCGGCCTGCTGCTCGACCTCGGCCCGCACCTGATCGATCAGGCGCTCGCGCTGTTCGGCACGCCGGACACCGTGAGCGCCACCGTCAAGACGCGCCGCGACAACGGCACGGCGCCCGATTTCGTGCACCTGCTGCTCGGCTATCCGGACAAGGACGTCGCGCTGCATGCGAGCGCGCTGTCGGCGATCGAGCCCGCGCGCTTCACGCTGCACGGCACACGCGGCAGCTACCAGAAGTTCGGGCTCGACACGCAGGAAGACCAGCTCAAGGCGGGCCTCACCGCCGACGACGTCGAATTCGGCGGCGGCAATCCGCCCGGCCTGCTGCGCGTGCTCGACGGCGACGTCGAGGTCGAACGTCCGGTGCCGACGCTCGACGGCCAGTACGCGGAGTTCTACCGCGCGCTCGCCGCATCGATTCGCGACGGCGCGCCGTTCCCCGTCACCGCGCAGGACGCGGTCGACGTGATGACGATCATCGAGCTCGCCGCGCAGAGCGAGCACGACGGCCGCCGGCTGCCGTTCGTGCGCCGTATCGTCTGATCGTTGCCGGCCGGGTCGGCGCCGCCGCGGCCGGCATCCCGCGCCACGCGCCACGCACCGTAGCGTCTGCCGCCCACGGCCCCGTCGGCTCGGTGGCTCGATGGCTCGGTGGCTCGGTGGCTCGGTGGCTCGGTGGCTCGGTGGCTCGGTGGCTCGGTG
>NZ_LOYC01000014.1:0-18154 GCF_001524725.1 Burkholderia sp. MSMB1072 | reverse complement strand
GCGTTGATGTTGTCGATCGCCGAGCCGACGTTGTTGTTGATCGTGGTCGAACCGTCGCTGTTGTACGTCACGTACGACGGCGCCGAGATCGCGCCGGTGGTCGGATCGTAGGTAGCGCCGCCGCCGATCGCGCCGGCCGTGCTGTTGCCCAGGTTCGTGTTGTTGTTCGCAATCGAGCTCAGGCCCGTCGACAGCGAGCTCATGCCGGTCGACGTGGCGGTCGACAGCGAGGTCAGGTTGCTGTTCGTCGCGCTCAGGCCGGTGGAGAGCGAACCGACGATCGTCGAGGTCGACGTGGACAGCGACGTGATCGAACTGTTGGTCGAGCTCAAGCCGGTGGACAGCGAGCCGACGACGGTCGACGTCGACGTGGACAGCGACGTCAGGTTGCTGTTGGTCGAGCTCAGGCCGGTGGACAACGAGCCGACGACGGTCGATGTCGACGTGGACAGCGACGTCAGGTTGCTGTTCGTCGCGCTCAGGCCGGTGGACAGCGAGCTGATGCCCGTCGAGGTCGACGTGGACAACGATGTCACCGTGCTGTTGGTCGAACTCAGGCCAGTGGACAGCGAACTGATGCCCGTCGAGGTCGACGTGGACAACGACGTCACCGTGCTGTTGGTCGAACTCAAGCCGGTGGACAGCGAACCGACGACCGTCGAGGTCGACGTGGACAACGACGTCACCGCGCTATTGGTCGAACTGAGGCCAGTGGACAGCGAACCGATGCCCGTGGACGTCGACGTGGACAGCGACGCGATCGAACTATTGGCCGACGACAGACCCGTCGATGTGGAAGTCGACAGCGACGTCACCGTGCTGTCGGTCGAGCTCAGCCCTGTGGACAACGAACCGATACCCGTCGAGGTCGACGTGGACAGCGACGCGATCGAACTATTGGCTGACGACAGGCCCGTCGACGTGGACGTCGACAGCGACGTGACCGTGCTGTCGGTCGAGCTCAGGCCGGTCGATAGGGAACCGATGCCGGTCGACGTCGAAGTCGACAACGACGTCACCGCGCTATTGGTCGAGCTGAGACCGGTAGACAGCGAACTGATGCCGGTCGACGTCGAAGTCGACAACGACGTCACCGCGCTATTGGTCGAACTGAGGCCCGTCGACAACGACGAAACCCCGGTCGACAGCGACGTGATGCTCGACGCCGTCGACGTGGACAGCGAATCGAGTGCCGTGTTCGTCGCCGCGAGTTGCGACCCGTTGATCGCGTCCGTGCTCGACGAATCGATGCGCCCGGCCGCGACGTTGGTGATCTGGCGCTCGCTGCCCGCTTTGCCGACGCTGACGACGCTGGTCGGGTTGATGCCGTTGAAGTTGTACGTGACGCCGCCGATGACCGCGCTGGCCGTCGGATTCGGCGCGGCCGTCGTCGATCCCGAGCCGAGCGCGACATCGTTTGCGTTGTTGGCCACGGCCGATGCGCCGAACGCGACCGCCCCCGCCGCCGCTGCGGTCGACGTATTGCCGAGCGCCAGCGAACCCGTGCCCTGCGCGTTGTTGGTATTGCCGATCGCCACCGCGCCGTCGCCGTTCGCGGTGTTGTTCGAACCCATCGTGACCGCGCCGGTGCCGATCGCGCTGCTCGGATCGCCGATCGCGACCGCGCCGTTGCCGCTCACGGTCTGGCCGAAGCCGAGCGCGACGGCGCCCGTGCCGCCGAGCACCTTCGACGCGTTGCCGCCTGCGATCGAACCCGCACCGGCGGTTGCGGCGACCGAGTTGGAATCGCCGATCGCGACGGTCGAGCCGGCAGCCGCGACACTGTTGATGCCGATCGCCGTCGCATTCGTCGCAGACGCCGTCGCGCCGGGCCCCAGCGCGCTGGAGGAAACGCCGGTCGCCAGCGCCAGATTGCCGAGCGCGGTCGCGAACTGCTGCGTCGCGGTCGCCTGCACGCCCGTCGCGATCGAACTGAGACCCGACGCATTGGCGTTCAGGCCGAATGCCAGCGCATTGTCCGCGCCGGCACTCGTGTTCGAGCCCATCGCGATCGAGCTCGTGCCGAGCGACTGCGTGCCCGAGCCGGGCACGCCCGCGGTACCGCCCCAGCCGATCGCAATCGACGAGGTGCCCTTCGCGCCGCTGTTGACGCCCATCGCGACGCCGGAATTACCGGAAGCCAGCGCGCCGCTGCCCACGGCGACGGCGGCCGAGCCCGAACTCGTCGACTGGTTACCGAGCGCCACGGCACCGGTGTCCGTGGCATGCGACGAAAAGCCGAGCGCAATACTTTGCGCCCCGGACGCGAGGGACCCGAGCGCAAGCGCAGCCGCATACTGACCGGAGGCCGATGCATTGTTCCCGAGCGCGACGCCTGCCACACCGTTCGCCGTCGCGCCGCTGCCGATCGATACCGTGCCGCTTTGCGTGGCCTGCGACAAATTCCCGATCGCGACCGAATACGGGCCCGAGCCGATCGCCTGCACGCCCATCGCCACGCTGTTGACACCGTTCGCCTGCGCGTTGATGCCGACGGCCGTCGAACCGTCGGCCATCGCACGCGCACCCGGGCCGAGCGCCGTGGCCGACAAACCCTGCGCCGTCGACAGGTTGCCCAGCGCGGTGGAATTCTGTTGCGCGGCGGTCGAACCGAGGCCGATCGAGATCGCCGTCACGCCGCCCGACGCGGTACCGCCATCCGGTGCGTACTGCGCATGTGCGCCCACATGGAACAACGCGAGATATGCGGACGCCATCAGCATGGCCAGCCGCCGCGGCGAAGGCATGCCCGCACGCGTCGAGCCGCTCGCGCTCGCGGCATGCGCCGCCGTGCGCCGCGACGACGCCACCCGCTTGCCGCGTGCCCGGTCAAGCTCCGAAGCCGCAACCCAGGCTCCCAATGCTTCGTTCCAGATCGACTTGAACGACTTGTTCATCTTGTGTTCCCTCGGTTCTCATGTGCTGGATGACGCAACGGCGAACGCGGCGTCAGGCGAAACGCGGACCCTCTCCGCTTTCGTCTGCTTCGCGGTGCCCCGCTTCTCACTTCGCATTACTAATAAAAACTACGAACAGCGTTGCCCGACACGTTCGACACCCATCGCGAGTGCACGATCGATTCGCCGCGCATGCCCGTTGGCACGATGCGCGATGGCGATCGCCGGTTATCGATTCACGGAAGTCGACATCGCCTGCCCGGCGGCGACATGGCGCACGACGCGTCGCGAATCCGCACGCGCGCACCCCGTCGCACCCGCCGAAGGGCGACTTCGAATCTCATTCGGAAAAGCGTCGCTCGGACGCGGAACGGACGGACGCCGGCCCGCATCGCGGGCGGCCCGTCGTCTTTCATTCAGGCGGCGAAAGGCGCCATCCTGTCCCCGGGTTTGCGGCATGCGCCGCCGGATCGCTGACGCTGACAGCCGGCACCGGATCGATCGACCCGACACCCCGACCTGCCATGCTTGTCGTATTCATATTTTTCGTATCCGCCTGATTCGATAGAGCACCACGCGCGGCCTCCGGATCGATCAGACGCCCGGCGGCGCACGCGAAGTCACTCACCCCTTTCCGTCCGGCCGGCAACGGTTTTTTTCCGGATTTCCGGAAAAAACCGCCACTCGCCGAACGACCCCGGCATCGAATTAATCGATCGAATTTTCCTGACGATTTTCCTCGCCCGATGCCTCACCAACCAGCCCCATCTCGTCATTTCACGGCGCATCTTGTATATCTAAAAATTCCGCGAATTATGACACCTTCATTACCCTCGTGCCCGTTATTCTTTTGTAACCACCTTCTCATCATCCGGGAATACCATTATTCAATGTGACATTGGATATTGGCTGCCCGAAGATGCAGCGGCGACCGCCATTTCGATGGCAGCAGGAAGCGTCCAAAGAACCGATTCCAGCCGCGCTGGGGCTAGTGTGCCGACATTTGCCCAAACAAACCTTTTCCGTAGCGGAAAAATACTTTTCCGTAGCGGACAGCATTTACATTCATACATATTTGCAGGAAATCCGATTTTTCCGTAAACATTAATACCCACCGGCATTACGTCGAATTCAGTCGATCGACAATGAATCGGATAATTCGATTTACGCGGCCTCCAGCGAATTTCGACACCGCAAGCGTCAATTCATCAGACGGGCCATTTTCACCCATGAAATCATTAAACCGGAAATAACGACCGTAATTTTACGAATAGATTCGGCACATTTTTCCGATTCATTTTCCGGGAAAGCGGGCCACACCGCCGCGCCCCTGCGATGCCCATGCGACAAGCCCACACGCGCCGCACGGAATCCCACCCTCGACGCTGTTGTCGACATATAATTTTTTGCAACAATCGTACAGATTGCGATGCCTCCGACCTGACAGGCCACTCCCCTTCCAACGCGTTCGCAACCATGTCATCCCGCTTGTCCAGTTCGGCGTCGCCACGCACCACGCCGGATCTCGCCGGCGCCCATGTTCTCATCGTCGACGACCGCCCGAACGACCTGCGGCTCCTGACCGAAATCCTGCGCACCGCGCAGTGCCGGATCAGCGTCGCGTTCGACGGGCTGCAGGCCTATCATCGTGCACAGGCCATCGCGCCCGATCTGATCCTGATGGACGTCCGCATGCCGCGCATGGACGGTTTCGCCGCGAGCCGGCTGCTGGCGTCCACCCCGTCGACGCAATCCATTCCGGTGATCATCCTGACGGCCGCCGGCGATCTCGAGGATCGCATCGCGGGGCTCGAAACGGGGGCGATCGACTACATCGTCAAGCCGTTCGAACCGGCGGAAGTCATCGCGCGAATCCGCAATCACCTGAAGCGCGTGCGACGCAGCCAGCCATTCGCGCACCTGCCCGAATTGCCCGACAACCGCGACGCGGCGCTCGTGCGCGCGGCAAGCGACGTGCTGCTGCGCGACCTGCGCCATCCGCCGGCCCTCGAGGATCTCGCGAAGCAGGTCGGCACGCACGAAAAACGGCTGTCGCGCGCGTTCCGCGACCATCTCGGCCAGACCGTATTCGAGTACCTGCGCGACACGCGGCTGCGCGCCGCGATGCATTTCCTGTCGGAAACGTCGATGGGGATCGGCGACATCGCCGAGGAAATCGGCTTTTCCACCCCCGGCAATTTCGCGACGGCGTTCCGCGAACGCTTCGGCATCACGCCGTCCGACTGGCGGCGCCAGCGCCACGCGGTCGACGCGCCGGCCGCACCGGGGGGGCGCCACGGCGATGCGTAGGCACTGCGCGGCATGGGCGGCGGGATGTTGCACGTTGCTCGTGCTTCTGGCGGCGCTGGCCGTCACGTGCGCGACGGCGAGCGCCGCAACGACGCCGAATCCTGCACAACTCGAAGCCGTATCGGTTTTCGAAGACGCCGGCACGACGCTGTCCGTCGACGAGGTCGCCGCCCGGCTCGCCGAGCCGTCGCGTCACGCAGCCGCCACGGCCCGCACTGCATTCAACGTGACGTTTTCGCGCTCGGCCTGGTGGGTCCGCGCGACGCTGATCAACCGCGACGGCGACACGCGCCCGCTGGTGCTGGCGATTCGCGATGCGCGCGTCGACCGGGCCGACTTCTACGTCGGCCGGCACGGCCAATGGATGCTCGAGCGCAGCTTCCCGACCGACCGCGGCGACGCGCGCGACGCGCCGTCGCGCTACCCGACCCTCGAGGTCACGCTGCGCGCGGGCGAACAGCTTCCCGTGCTGATCCGCATCACATCGCGCAAGGAAATGCGCCTTGCGCCGGTCGCGTTCACCCGCGACGCGTGGATCGCGCAGGAGTTGCACGCGTCGATGTGGAACTTCGGGTTCTTCGGCGGGCTGCTCGCGCTCGTCTGGTGCGCGCTGCTGATCGGCTTTTTCTCGCGCAGCGGGGTGTTCCACGTGCTGGCCACACTGGCCCTCAACACCGCGCTGTTCGAAGCGGCATACCGCGGCTATCTCGCGATGCTCCTGTCGCCCGGCGCGCGCGAGTGGTCGACGCGCGGCGAAACGATCTTCGCGTATCTGTCGGTCGCCTGCTTCATCGTCTTCATCCTGATGGTCGCGCATCGCGAGAAGGCGAAGATGCCGATGCGCGCGGTGTACGTGGTGTTTCTCGCGCTCGAATGCGCGGGGATAGCCGGTGCGGCGTTCGGCGATCTGGCGACCTTCGCGTGGTTCTGCCTGTGGCTGAACACCGTGCTCGCGATCGTGAACATCAGCCTGGCGTTGATGCTCGCGATCCGGCGCACGCCGACGGCCCGCGTGATGCTGATCGCGGTCGCGTTCGCGACGTTCAACATGCTGATCCGCATGCTCGACGGCCGCGATGCATTGCCGCCCGTGCTGTCGTGGATCCGGTCCGACGTCTATCCGAACCCCGTCATCGCGATCATCGGGCTCGCGACGCACCTGCTGGTGCTGGCCGCGTGGATTCACCACGTGGGCCGTCAGCGCACCGAGGCACGCAAGCGGCTCGAACACTGGCAGCTCACCGAGCAGGATCGGCTGCGCGACGAGGTCGCGCGGCGCACGGTTGCGCTCAACGATGCGTTGCAGCAGTCGAAAACGCACATGCAGCAGAAGATCGAGACGCTCGGCTACGTCAGCCATGATCTGCGCGCGCCGCTGTCGACGATCAACGGCTATGCGAAGCTGCTGCTGCAAGGCGCGACGCGCAGCCAGGCGCGGCTGATCCGGTCGATCGACCGCAGCATCCGCTACCAGCTCGCGCTGATCGACGAATTGCTCGCGTTCACGAAGGCCGAACTCCAGCCGCTCGGCGTCGCGCCCGACCGCACCGACCTGCCGGGGCTGCTGGACGACATCGGCCACTACGCGCTCGCGCTGTGTTCGCAGCAGGACAACCGGTTCGTCTATCAGCCGGTCACGCCGTTGCCGCGCACGGTGCTGATCGACGGCATCCGGTTGCAACAGGTGCTGCTGAACCTGCTGTCCAACGCATCGAAATTCACGCGCAACGGCACGGTCACGCTGTCGGTTCATGCGTCGCGCGAAGGCGATGCATGGCGCCTGCTGTTCGAGGTCGCCGATACGGGCATCGGCATCGACATCACCGCGACCACCGACATCTTCCGCGCGTACCAGCAGGTGCAGGCGGTAAACGGCGGCACCGGGCTCGGCCTGTTCATCGCGCAGCGCATCGTCGCCGTGATGGGCGGCGAGCTGGCCGTCGCGAGCCAGCCGGGAAGCGGCACGACGTTCTCGTTCGCCGTCGACGCGCCAGCCCTCGGTCATGCGCTCGTGCCGGTGTCGGGGCTCGTCAGGCGGTTTCATCCCGCCGACGAAGCGGAACCGGCCAGCGCCGCGCCCGCGATGCGCAGCCCGCCCGCCGACGCGCTCGCCGAGCTGATCGCGCTCGCCGGCGAAGGCCGGCTGACCGATATCGAGGAATGGCTCGGCCAGTATGCGGACGAGCCGGACCATGCGCCGTTCGTGCAGGAAATGCGCGAGCACCTCGATGCGCTGGACTTGCACGCGATCGAAAAACTGGCCGGCTCGCTGAAACGCATGCGCGTCGCCGATACGCCGTTCGACACCGAGGCGGACGCGGCCGGCACGGCCTGACGGCGCCGCGCGCATCGTTCCGCCGCGCGTCCCGCTACGAGCGCCGCATCGTCGATACCAGCGCGATGTCTTCTTCGGGCGGCGCCGGCCGCGCGGGGGCGGCGTGCGTCGGCCGCTGCGCGCCGAGCCCCGTGCCGCCGGTGCGGCGCCGCGCCGCGTGCCGCTCGATGACCCGCTGCAGCACGCAGAACACGCACAGCAGCGCGCCGATCACGATCCGCGTCCACCAGGAACTCAGCGTGCCGTCGAACGTGATCAGCACCTGGATCGTGCCGAGGATGCCGACCCCGAACACCGAGCCGATCACGTAGCCCACGCCGCCCGTCAGCAGCGTACCGCCGATCACGGTCGCGGCGATCGCGTCGAGCTCCATTCCCTGCGCCTGCAGCCCGTAGCCCGACAGCACGTACAGCGTGAACACCACGCCGCCGAGGGCCGAACAGAAGCCGCTCAGCGCGTAGACGCCGATCTTCGTGCGCGCGACCGGCAAGCCCATCAGCAGCGCCGAGCGTTCGTTGCCGCCGACCGCATAGACGTTGCGGCCGAAGCGCGTGAAATGCGCGACGTAGATCGCGACGGCCAGCGTCGCGAGCGCGATCAGCGCACCGGCGCTCAGCGTGCCGCCGCCGACCGGCACGCTGATGCCCGCAATCGCATGGAACGCCGGCTCGTTGATCGTGATCGACTGCGTCGTGATCAGGAAGCACGCGCCGCGCGCGAGAAACATTCCGGCGAGCGTGACGATGAACGGCTGCAACCGGAAATAGTGGATCAGCGCGCCCATCGCCGCGCCGTACAGCGCGCCGAACGCGAGCGCGAGCGGCACGATCGCCCACACGGGCCAGTGCAGCCGTTCGGCGCCGACCGCGCAGAAGATCGTTGTCAGCGCAACGACTGAGCCGACCGACAGGTCGATGCCGCCCGACACGATCACGAACGTCATCCCGATCGCGACGATCAGCAGGAAGGCATTGTCGACGAGCAGCCCGGTCAGCACCTGCATCGAGAAAAAGCCCGTGTACATCACGGATCCGAAGCCGAACAGCGCGACGAACAGCACGATCGTCACGACGATCGGCAGCGTGCGCGGATCGGCGAGCCGGCCAAGGAAACGGTTCATCGCGGCGTTGCTCCGGTGGTGGTGGCGCGCGATCGCGCGGAAGGCAGCAGCCGCGACGCGTACCGGACGAGCAGCGCACGCGCCGCGTCCGACTGGATCAGCGTCACGACGATCACGACGACCGCCTTGACGACGAGCGTCGCCTCCGGCGGCACGCCGATCGAATAGGTCGTGTAGGTGAGCGTCTGGATGATCAGCGCGCCGAGCACCGAGCCGGCGAGACTGAAGCGGCCGCCGAGCAGCGACGTGCCGCCGAGCGTGACCGCGAGGATCGCGTCGAGTTCGAGCAGCAGCCCCGCGTTGTTGCCGTCGGCGCTGCGCACGTTCGAGCTCGCGAGGATGCCCGCAAGCGCCGACATCACGCCCGAGCACAGATACACGCCGAACACGACCGCGCCCGAGCGCAGCCCGACGAGCCGCGTCGCGACCGGGTTCACGCCGATCGCGCGAATGAACAGCCCGAGCGCCGTGCGGTTCACCAGCAGCGCGGTCGCGCCGATCGTCGCGAGCGCGATCCATACCGCGCACGGCACGGTCGCGAGATAGCCGCCGCCGAGCGCGAGGTAGCCCGGCGCGCCGATCGGGATGATCTGGCCGCCCGTCAGTAGTTGCGCGACGCCGCGCCCGGCCACCATCAGGATCAGCGTCGCGATGATCGGCTGCATCCCGACGAACGCGACGAGCAGCCCGTTCCACGCACCGGCCAGCAGCCCGACGCCGAGCGCGGCGGCCAGCGCCGCGCCGACCCGCGACGGGTCCGCCTCGAGCACGGTCGCGGCCGCCGCGCCGGCGATCGCGACGATCGCGCCGACCGAGATGTCGATCCCGCGCGTCGCGATCACGAGCGTCATCCCGAGCGACACGATCACGAGCGGCGCCGCGCGGTTCAGGATGTCGATCGGCGCGCCGAACAGATGGCCGTCGAGCAGCGCGATCGACAGGAAGCCGGGACGATGCGCGACGTCCAGCGCGAACAGCAGCGCGAGCGTCAGCACCGGCCACACGAGCGAATGACGAAACAGCATGCGTAGCCACGTCATGACTGGCCTCCCGCGATCAACCGGTAAACCTGCTCTTCGGATGCGTCGGCGCCGGTCAGCTCTGCGACCTTGCGCCGGTCGCGCAGCACCGCGATCCGGTGGCTCACGCGCACGACCTCGCCGATCTCCGACGAGATGAACAGGATCGCGAGCCCCTGCGCACACAGCGCGAGCACGCGCTCCATGATGTCGAACTTCGCGGCGACGTCGATGCCGCGCGTCGGCTCGTCGAGAATCAGCAGCTTCGGGTCCGTCGCAAGCCAGCGCGCGAGCAGCACCTTCTGCTGGTTGCCGCCCGACAGCAGCCCGATCGGCTGCTCCGCGTCGCGCGCCTTGATGTCGAGCCGGGCGATGTACGTGTCGGCGATCTCGCGCTGCCGTGCCCGCCCGATCAGCCGCCACCAGCCGCGCCGCGCCTGCAGCGCGAGGACGATGTTCTCGCGGATCGACAGCGCGGCGACGATGCCCTCCTTCTTGCGGTCTTCCGGGCAATACGCGATGCCGTTGCGCACCGCATCGTGCGGCGACGCGAGCCGCTTGCGCGCGCCGTCGATCTCGATCGCGCCGGTATCCGGGCGCGCCGCGGCGAACGCCAGCTGCGCCGTTTCGGTGCGGCCCGAGCCGAGCAGCCCGGCCAGCCCGACGATCTCGCCGGGGCGCACGTCGAGATCGAGCGCGCTCATCATCCCGCGCCGGCCGACCCGCTGCATCGACAGGAACGGCGCAGCGGCCGCGGCGGTACGCTCGACCGCCGCGGCGCCGGCCTGCAGCGTGTCGGACATGCGCTCGCGGCCGGTCATCTTCGCGACCAGCGCGTCGACCGGCAGGTCGCGCGCAAGGTACTCGCCTTCGCGCTCGCCGTTGCGCATCACGGTGATCCGGTCGGACACCGCATAGGTCTGCTCGAGAAAATGCGTGACGAACAGGATCGCGATGCCCGACGCCTTCAGCCGGCGCAACACGTCGAACAGCCGCGCAACCTCGCCGTCGTCGAGGCTCGAGGTCGGCTCGTCGAGAATCAGCACGCGAGCGTCGACCGACACCGCACGCGCGATCGCGACCATCTGCTGCACCGCGATCGGATACGCGTCGAGCGAGCGCGTGACGTCGAGCGACAGGTCGAGTTCGGCGAGCGCCGCCCGCGCGCGCGCATGGATCGTGTTCCAGTCGATCGCGCCGCGCCGCATCGGCTGCCGGCCCGCGAAGATGTTCTCGGCGACCGACAGGTTCGCGCACAGGTTCACTTCCTGATACAGCGTCTGAATGCCGGCCGCCTCGGCCTCGCGCGGCGCGGCAAAGCGCACGGGCCGGCCGCCGACGCGAATCTCGCCCGCATCGTGCGCATGCACGCCGGTGAGCACGTTGATCAGCGTCGACTTGCCCGCGCCGTTCTGGCCCATCAGCGCGTGGATCTCGCCCGGAAACAGCCGGAAGTCCACGCGCTGCAGCGCGCTGACGCCCGGAAACGACTTGTCGATGCCGATCATCTCGACCACCGGCGCACTCTCCATGCATCCTCCGTCGAAGCGTCGCCGGACGGTGGCCGTCAGGCCGCCGCCCGTGCGCACAGGTCAGTACTTCCGGGTCGGCAGCACCTGCGCCGCGACGTTCATCGGGAACACCGTCTCGTTGGTCACGATGCGCTTGGGCAACTGCTTGCCGGCGACGACGTCCTTCACCGCGCTCATCAGTTGCGGGCCGAGCAGCGGGCTGCATTCGACGTCGACGTTGATCTTGCCCGCGATCATCGCCTGGAAGCCGCCCTTGGTCGCGTCGAACGACACGACGCTCACGTCCTTGCCGGGCTTGATCCCGGCCTCTTCCATCGCCTGGATCGCGCCGAGCGCCATGTCGTCGTTGTGCGCGTAGACGACGTTGATCTGCTTGCCGTAGGTCTTCGCGAACGCTTCCATCACCTGCTTGCCGCCGGCGAGCGTGAAGTCGCCGCTCTGCGACGCGATCACCTTGAATTTCGGGTTGTTCTTGATCACTTCGAGCAGGCCTGCGCGGCGATCGTTGGCCGGCGCGGAGCCGACCGTGCCCTGCAGCTCGACGATGTTGATCGGGCCCGCGTCGTTCTTGTAACGCTCTTCCATCCAGTGGCCGGCGCGCCGCCCTTCCTCGAGGAAGTCGGAGCCGATCATCGTCACGTACAGCGACGGGTCCTTCACGTCGACCGCGCGGTCGGTCAGGATCACCGGAATATGCGCGGCCTTCGCCTCGGTCAGCACGGGCTCCCAGCCCGATTCGACGACCGGCGAGAACGCGATCACGTCGACCTTCTGCGCGATGAACGAGCGGATCGCGCGAATCTGGTTCTCCTGCTTCTGCTGCGCGTCGGAAAACTTCAGGTTGATGCCGGCGTCCTTCGCCGCGCTCTTCACCGACACGGTGTTCGCGGTGCGCCATGCGCTTTCGGCGCCGACCTGCGAGAACCCGAGCGTGATCGGCTTTTGCTGCGCGTGCGCGCCGGTGGCCAACGCCGCCGTCGCCGCGACGATCGCGGTGGCCGCCAGCTTCCTGATGAATGTCATGGTCCGTCTCCGATGATGTCGTTGTGTGCCGCGGCGCTGTTGTGTTTCTGCGTGGCGCTGGCGCGGATCGGGCTGTGCCGGCCAGTGTGTCCGGTCGGCGCGGTATACGAGCCCCGCATCAGTCTAGGAACAAGTCCGATAACCTTCCAATGAAATATTGGATTGAGGCGATGCCGGAATCGACATACGTATAAACACCTAACCAACTGGATCGGCCGTGCGGCACGGCGCACGGTTCTTGCTCGCCGCAATGGCGGTTCGCACCCCATGCCAGGCTCCCGCCCATCACGCGAACCCAAAGGAGACACACATGATCGCCGCCCGTGAGCGCGGGTCGCCGCGCACCGACGTCGCCGCCGGCCGGCGCCTCGCGACATGAAGCAGCCCGCTTCGAGCGCTATCGCGGCGCTGCGCCATGTCGACGACCGTCGCCCCGGCTACACGCGCCGGCGGCTTCGCCACGGCTTTGCGTATTACGGGCCGGACGGTGCGCGGGTTCGCGATCCCGACGAAATCGCCCGCATCGACGCGCTTGCGATTCCGCCCGCGTACACCGACGTCTGGATTTGCATGGATCCGCTCGGCCATCTGCAGGCAACGGGCCGCGACGCGCGCGGCCGCAAGCAGTATCGTTATCACCCGCAGTGGCGCGCGACCCGCGATGCGAACAAGTACGCGCGGATGGCCGCGTTCGCGCGGGCGCTGCCGCGCATCCGCGCGCGCGTCGCGCGCGATCTGGCGTTGCCGGGCATGCCGCGCGACAAGGTCGTGGCGACGATCGTCCGCTTGCTCGACACGACGCTCGCGCGGATCGGCAACGCGGAATATGCGCGCGAAAACGGCTCGTACGGGCTGACGACGCTGCGCAAGCGCCATCTGAAAATCCAGCCCGGCCAGGTGCGGCTGCGCTTCGCCGGCAAGAGCGGGATCGAGCACGACGTGACGGTCGACGACGCGCGGGTCGCGCGCATCGTGCGGCGTTGCGCGGAGCTGCCCGGTCACGAGTTGTTCCAGTATGTGGACGACGACGGCGCACGCCATCCGGTCGGGTCGTCCGACGTGAACGACTACCTGCGCGAGGCCGGCGGCGCCGATTTCACCGCAAAGGATTACCGGACCTGGGCCGGCAGCGTGCACGCGCTCGCATTGCTGCGGCGCGTGGAGCACCGCGGTGTCACGCATGCCCGCAAGCAGATCGTCGAGACCGTGCGCGCGGTGGCCGACCTGCTGCGCAACACGCCGGCCGTGTGCCGGCGCTGCTACATCCACCCGGCCGTGCTCGACGCATTCGAGGCGGGCACGCTCGCCGCGCTCTCGGTCCGGCGTACGCCGCGTGGCCTGCGGGCGGATGAAGCGGCGTTCGTCGCATTGCTGGTATCCGCGCGCCGGCGAATGGGGAAATGAATGGCGAGATGACCATCCACGCCGCGCCTCCGCCCGGCGGGGCGCCATTGGCGCCGCTCCCCCGGGCGTGTCGTTTACCACCGGTTTCCGGGCGCATGACCGATAGCCGCTCGCGCCCGTTTCTCTAAACTGGTTCGCACAACACACCTGCCCGGTGTCGTCCGCCGCGCGCGTCACGCCACCGGCATCGAGGCATCCCCGAGACATCCGCCTTCGCTGTCCGTCGGTCCGCACGACCTCGCCGCATTCCCGCCGGCCGGTTGCCAAGGCAATTCCAGGAGAGTTCATTGAGCCCGTCGCAAGCGCACCCCGCGAAAGCCCGGCCTTCGCGCAAGTCCGTCAAGCTGGACGACATCACGATCGTCGACCCTGCCGTCCTCAAGCGCGCGGTCGGCGCGATGGCGTTCGGCAATGCGATGGAATGGTTCGACTTCGGCGTCTACAGCTATATCGCCGTCACGCTCGGCAAGGTGTTCTTCCCGTCCAGCAGCCCGTCCGCGCAGTTGCTCGCCACCTTCGGCACGTTCGCGGCCGCGTTCCTCGTGCGCCCGCTCGGCGGCATGGTCTTCGGCCCGCTCGGCGACCGCATCGGCCGCCAGCGCGTGCTCGCCGCCACGATGATCATGATGGCCGTCGGCACCTTCGCGATCGGCCTGATCCCGAGCTATGCGTCCATCGGCATCATGGCGCCCGTGCTGCTGCTCGTCGCCCGCCTGGTGCAAGGCTTCTCGACCGGCGGCGAATACGGCGGCGCCGCCACCTTCATCGCCGAGTTCTCGACCGACAAGCGCCGCGGCTTCATGGGCAGCTTCCTCGAATTCGGCACGCTGATCGGCTATACGCTCGGCGCCGCCACGGTCGCGCTGTTGACGGCCACGCTGTCGCAGGACGCGCTGCTGTCGTGGGGCTGGCGCGTGCCGTTCTTCATCGCCGGCCCGCTCGGCCTCGTGGGCCTCTACGTGCGGCTCAAGCTCGAGGAAACCCCGGCATTCAGGAAGGAGGCCGAAGCACGCGAAGCGGACGAACGCGCTCGGCCGAAGCAGCGCTTCGCGACGCTGCTCGTCGAACAGTGGAAGCCGCTGCTGCAATGCGTCGGCCTGGTGCTGATCTTCAACGTGACCGACTACATGGCGCTGTCGTACCTGCCGAGCTACCTGTCCGCGACGCTGCACGTTCGCGAATCGCACGGGCTCTTCATGGTGCTGCTCGTGATGGTGCTGATGATGCCGATGACGCTGTACGCCGGGCACCTGTCGGACAAGGTCGGCCGCAAGCCGGTGATGATGGCCGGCTGCGTGGGCCTGCTCGCGCTGTCGGTGCCGGCGCTGATGCTGATCCGCACCGGCGGCATGCTGCCGATCTTCGGCGGGATGCTGATCTACGGCATCCTGCTGTCGACGTTCACGGGCGTGATGCCGTCGGCGCTGCCTGCCCTCTTCCCGACGCGCATCCGCTACGGCGCGCTCGCGATCGGCTTCAACGTGTCGGTGTCGCTGTTCGGCGGCACGACGCCGCTCGTCGCCGCATGGCTGGTCGATCGCACCGGCGACCTGATGATGCCCGCGTACTACCTGATGGGCGCGTCGTTCATCGGCATCGTGTCGGTGCTCGCGTTGCGCGAGACCGCGCGCCGGCCGCTGCCCGGCTCCGGGCCGTGCGTGGCGAGCCGCGCGGAAGCGCTGAGCCTCGTGCGCGGCGGCACCGACGAAGCGCGTGTGCGCGACCGGAAGTTCACGCCGGTCAGCGAGCGCGCATGACGCGGGTCGATGCGGCGCCGTGCGGCCCGCGTGCGTCGCCGTTCGCGTGACCGTCAGTTCGACGGCAGTTGCTGCGCGTCGAACCAGTCGAGCAGCGTGCGCGTGACGAACGCGGGATTCTCCAGGTTCGAGATATGGCCGGCGTCCGGCACCAGCGCATGCGCGCAGCCGATCACGCTCGCCATCTTCACGGTTTCCGACGGCGGGCGCGCCATGTCGCCCGCGCCGCACATCAGCAGCGTGCGTGCGGCATCGAGTTCGGCGAGTGCCGGCAGCGTGTCGGGCCGGCCGAAGATCAGCCGGCCGAGCGGCGCGATCGATTGCCGCAGCCGGTCGGCGGGCAGGTTCGCGAGCGCATGGCGAAACGCCGTCGGCACCGGATCGTCGAGGTTGACATCCGGCCGGAAGAACAGCGGCACGATCGCATTGAGCAGCGGCGGCGCGATGCGGCCCGCGGCCTCGATCGCATCGAGCATCCCGAAATAGCGCATGCGCGTCGCATCGGGCTCGGCCTCGAGCGACGCGTCCATGATCACGAGCGAGCGCACGCGCTGCGGCTCGCGCAACGCGAGCCGTGCGCCCCACATGCCGCCGACGCTGAGCCCGACGATCGCGCACTGTTCGATGTCCAGCGCGTCGAGCAGCGCGCTCGCGTGCGCGGCGAGATCGTCGAGCGTGTGCGTGCCGTCCGGCAGCGCGCCCGATTCGCCGTGCCCCCACAGGTCCGGCACGATCACGCGATACTTGCGCGACAGCGCGTCGATCTGCGGCGCCCACATCGTCGCGTCCCACAGATAGCTGTGCCCGAGCAGCACCGGAAAACCGGCGCCGTGATCGTGGTAATGCAGGGTACTGCGCTGGATGCTGTGTGCGGGCATGCTGTCTCCGAATGTCAGGACTCGGCGGTGGCCCGGAAACGGGCGCCGCGGTCGGCGGCGTTCTGCGACGAACGCGAAGCGGCGCATCATCGCACAGGTTGCAGGTGCCGCGCATGACACCGCGCACGACGCTATCGCGGCGCCGCGTTATCCCACGCGATACATCGGCACCACGTTGCTGCCGGCGGTGTCCTGCTCCGTCGCGAGCGGGTGACACGCTTGTTCGAGCAGCCAGTTGGTCAGCACCGCGATGTCGAATTCGTTGCACGCATCGGGGTTCTGCACGAGGACGTAGCTGCCCGATGCAACGGTGCAGTGCGGGAACAGCTCGACGAGCCGCCCCTGCTTCAACAGCCCGTCGACCAGCGGCCGCCTTCCGATTGCGATGCCGTGCCCGTCGACCGCGGCCTGGACCAGTTGATCGTACTGGCTGAAGTGCAGCGCGCCGGCCGGCCGCAGCCGCGGCACGCCGAGTTCCTTCAGCAAATGGCTCCATCCATGCCACGGCCATTCGCCGCGCGGGTCGTCGAGATGCAGCAGCACGTGCTTGTCGAGATCGGCCGGCTTCATCGACGCGGCGTCGCCCGCCGCCGTCATCAGGCTCGGGCTGCACACCGCCACGACACGCTCGCGAAACAGCACGTCCGTCTCGTCGGTCGACGTATACGGGCCTGCATAGCGCACGGCCAGGTGCAAACGTTTGCGTTTAAGATCTTCAATTTCGCTCGTTGCGGACACGCGCACGTCGATGTCCGGATAGCTGGCGCGGAACGAACCGAGACGCGGAATCAGCCACAGCGCGGCGAACGAGACGGTGGTCGACAACGAGATGGCGCGCTGGCCGACACTCGACGACAGCTTGCCGACCACCGATTCCAGGTCGGACAACGCGAACGAGATCGCGTCGTACAGCTCGCGCCCCTTGTCGGTCAGCGTCAACGAACGAATGTGCCGATGGAAAAGCTCGATCCGGAGCTGCTCTTCGAGCGCCTTGACCTGCCGACTCACGGCCGATTGCGTGACGTTCAATTCCTGCCCCGCACGCGTGAAGCTCAAATGGCGCGCCGCGCATTCGAAGCCTCTCAGGAAATCCAGCGAAGGCAGACTTCTCAATCGCTTTACCAATCTCACATTAGCCATACCGCCGCCTCAAAGTTGCACCCATCGACAGGCAAGTTGCCGTTCGTCTCCCTGACTCGTCTCTCCTATTTGGATTCGGAAACGATTTTATATTGAAGCATGGATACATATCATTCTTATTTTCAATCGTGACACTTGTATTTATCTATCGATTTTCATCGCACCACTACGCTTACATGAACATTATCCGGTTGTGATTTTGTAAATTAATATGCGAACTAATCGAGGACTCGACAGGTTCGATAAATTCTCGCAAAAATAGCCGATTTTCCGCCAAATTCGCTGCCATCGCAGCGGTTTCTCCGTATGGACGGAGACGAAACCCGAAGCCTACGATTCAATTTCAATTTGCCGACTTTTCCATTTTGTTTTCCGGATTGCGAAAGACAAATTGCCTGCAACAGACACAAAAAATTCAATTAAATCCGGAATTCGATGTTTATTAACAAATACTAAACACATGAAATTCCAGCTCACCATCCGATTTCAGAAACTGATGAAGCGATTATTTCCGGAAATGAATAATCCGCCGGCCGGCAGCGCCGGTCGGCGTAGAGGGCGTTCACATGTCGGCCGGAATCCGGCCTGCACCGCGACAGCCGTATGTGTCGATCCGTTACGGGCTGTCCACCGCGCCATTGACCGGCGCCGTCACTTCGCGACGGTAGCGGTTCAGCTCCTGCGCGGTCGCGAACGTGCGCTCGAACAGGATCGACAGGTTGTGCAGGATCCGCTCGAC
>NZ_LOYC01000013.1:0-3102 GCF_001524725.1 Burkholderia sp. MSMB1072 | reverse complement strand
TTGGAAGACACGGTGACGCAGGTGATCGAGCAGCAGATGAGCGGTCTCGACAACTTCCTGTACATGTCGTCGACGAGCGACGATTCGGGCAACGCGACGATCACGCTGACCTTTTCGCCGGGCACGAATCCGGACGTCGCCCAGGTGCAGGTGCAGAACAAGCTGTCGCTCGCGACGCCGAACCTGCCGCAGGTCGTGCAGCAGCTCGGCATGCAGGTCACGAAGTCGAGCAGCAACTGGCTGATGTGGTTCGCATTCAACTCCGAGGACGGCCGGATGTCGAAGGAGGACCTGACGAACTACGTGGCGTCGCACGTGCTCGATCCGCTGAGCCGCGTCAACGGCGTCGGCCAGACGCTGCTGCTCGGTTCGCAGTTCTCGATGCGGATCTGGCTCGACCCCGTCAAGCTGACCAACTACAGCCTCACGCCGACCGACGTGACGGCCGCGATCACGCAGCAGAACGTGCAGATCGCGGGCGGCCAGATCGGCGGCACGCCGGCGAAGCCGGGTACCGTACTGCAGGCGACGATCACCGAATCGACGCTGTTGCGCACGCCCGAGCAGTTCGGCAACATCCTGCTGAAGGTCAACCAGGACGGCTCGCAGGTTCGCCTGAAGGACGTCGGCCGCGCGGCGCTGGGTTCGGAGAACTACACGTTCGACACGAAATACATGGGGCAGCCGACGGCCGGCCTCGGCATCCAGCTCGCGACCGGCGCGAACGCGCTCGCGACCGCGACCGCGCTGCGGGCCAAGATCGACGAGCTGTCGAAGTACTTCCCGCATGGTCTCGTCGTGCACTACCCGTACGACACGACGCCGTTCGTGCGCCTGTCGATCGAGGAGGTGGTCAAGACGCTGATCGAGGGCATCGTGCTCGTGTTCCTCGTGATGTATCTGTTCCTGCAGAACCTGCGGGCGACGATCATCCCGACGATCGCGGTGCCGGTCGTGCTGCTCGGCACGTTCGCGATCATGGGCCTCGTTGGTTTCTCGATCAACACGCTGTCGATGTTCGGCCTCGTGCTCGCGATCGGCCTGCTGGTCGACGACGCGATCGTGGTGGTCGAGAACGTCGAGCGCGTGATGGCCGAGGAGGGGCTGTCGCCGAAGGAGGCGACCCGCAAGGCGATGGGCCAGATCACCGGCGCGCTCGTCGGCGTGGCGCTCGTGCTGTCGGCGGTGTTCGTGCCGGTGGCGTTTTCCGGCGGCTCGGTCGGCGCGATTTATCGTCAGTTCTCGCTGACGATCGTGTCTGCGATGGTGCTGTCGGTGCTGGTCGCGTTGATTCTGACGCCCGCACTGTGCGCGACGATCCTGAAGCCGGTCGAAAAGGGGCATCACGAAGAGAAGAAGGGTTTCTTCGGGTGGTTCAACCGGACCTTCGATCGCAGCCGCGATCGCTACACGGGCGGCGTGAATCATGTGATCCGGCGCTCGGGCCGCTGGCTCGTGATCTACCTCGCCGTGTTCATCGCGGTCGGCGTGATGTTCGTGCGCCTGCCGAAGTCGTTCCTGCCCGACGAGGACCAGGGCTACATGTTCATGATCGTGCAGACTCCGTCCGGCTCCACGCAGGAAACGACCGGCAAGACGCTCGACAACATCAACACGTACCTGACGACCGCCGAGAAGGACGTGGTCGACTCGGTGTTCACGGTCAACGGCTTCAGCTTCGCGGGCCGCGGCCAGAACGCGGGCCTCGTGTTCGTGAAGCTGAAGCCGTACGAGCATCGCCAGCGTTCGGACCAGAAGGTGCAGGCGCTGATCGGCCGGACCTTCGCGCACTACTCGCAGTACAAGGACGCGATGGTGATTCCGTTCAACCCGCCGTCGATTCCCGAACTCGGCACCGCCGCCGGCTTCGACTTCGAGCTGACGGACAACGCCGGTCTCGGCCACGATGCGCTGATGGCCGCGCGCGGGCAGTTGCTCGGGATGGCCGCGAAGGATCCGGCGCTCGCGCTGGTGCGCCCGAACGGCCTGAACGATACGCCGCAGTACAAGGTCGATATCGATCGCGAGAAGGCGAACGCGCTCGGTGTGACGGCCGCGGCGATCGACCAGACGTTCTCGATTGCGTGGGCGTCGCAGTACGTGAACAACTTCCTCGACACCGACGGCCGGATCAAGAAGGTGTACGTGCAGGCCGACGCGCCGTTCCGGATGACGCCGGAAGACATGAACATCTGGTACGTGCGCAACAGCGCGGGCGGGATGGTGCCGTTCAGCGCGTTCTCGACCGGCCACTGGATCTACGGGTCGCCGAAGCTCGAGCGCTACAACGGCGTGTCGTCGATCGAGATCCAGGGGCAGGCCGCGGAAGGCAAGTCGACCGGCCAGGCGATGGCCGCGATGGAAGCGCTCGCGAACAAGCTGCCGGAAGGCATCGGCTATTCGTGGACGGGGCTGTCGTTCCAGGAAATCCAGTCCGGCTCGCAAGCGCCGATCCTGTATGCGATCTCGATCCTCGTCGTGTTCCTGTGTCTCGCGGCGCTGTATGAAAGCTGGTCGATCCCGTTCTCGGTGATCATGGTCGTGCCGCTCGGTGTGGTCGGTGCGCTGCTCGCGACGATGCTGCGCGGCCTCGAGAACGACGTGTTCTTCCAGGTCGGCCTGCTGACCACCGTGGGCCTGTCCGCGAAGAACGCGATCCTGATCGTCGAGTTCGCGCGCGAGCTTCAGGCAGGCGGGAACATGGGGCCGGTGCGTGCGGCGATCGAGGCGGCGCGCCTGCGGCTGCGACCGATCCTGATGACGTCGCTCGCGTTCATGCTGGGCGTGCTGCCGCTCGCGGTCAGCAACGGAGCGGGCTCGGCGAGCCAGCACGCGATCGGCACGGGCGTGATCGGCGGGATGATCACGGCGACGTTCCTCGCCATTTTCATGATCCCGATGTTCTTCGTGCGGGTTCGCGCGATCTTCGGCGGCGAGACGGAAAACGTCGACGACGCATGGCGTCTCGTCCAGGCCGACCTGCAGCGCGGCCGCGACGACGCACACGATTCGAAGGGGCAGTAACGATGCAAAAACACGCTTTGACTGCAATCGCAGTCGCGCTCCTTGCCACGGGGTGCACGATGGCGCCGCATTACAAGC
>NZ_LOYC01000012.1:0-157868 GCF_001524725.1 Burkholderia sp. MSMB1072 | reverse complement strand
TCCTTCGCAAGCGTCGCCTTCGCGCTGTTCAGCGCGGCGATGTACGGCGCCGGATCGATCTTGTAGAGGCGCTGGCCGGCCTTGACGTCGGTGCCTTCGGTGAATTCACGGCGCAGCACGATGCCGTCGACCCGGGCACGCACTTGCGCGACGAGAAATGCACTGGTGCGGCCCGGCAGTTCCGCCACCGCCGGCACGGCTTGCGGCTGGACGGTGACGACGCCGACTTCCGGCGTGGGCGGCGGCGGTGCCGATTCTTTTTTCCCGCACGCGGCCAGGAAAACGGCAGCCGTTGCGGCGGTGATTAAGCGGTATGGAACCCGTTCGACGCGCATGGAGCGACCTCTCACAATTAGACGACCTTCAATGGGAATCACCAGATCTCCTCATGGCCCTGACGCGCGGCGGACCTCCAGCTTCCTGTCCACCGCGGATGCGGACGCGTGTTGCGGGTGTGCGTTGCACCCTGCGAAGCGTTCGTGTACCGAACTGCTTCCGAAAAAGAACGGCAAGCCCGCGGTCCGGCGGGCTCGCGTTGCCGCGGGTTCAGCCAGACCGCTGGCTCGCGGGCCGGAACGCAGCGCCGACGAATTCGATGAACGCACGAGCGGCGGCCGGCAGACGCGCAGCGCGCGCATGCGCGAGCTTCAGCGTGACGGGCGCGAGCGGGTGGGCCGGCGCAACACGCACCAGCGTGCCGGCCGCCAGATCGGCGTCGACGAGATACGCGGGCAGCACCGTCGCGCCCATGCCGGCCACGGCCAGCCGCCGCGCCATCTCGAGATGGCCGACGCCCGTATTGCCGGGCGTCGCGCCGGACCGATTCCCGGCCGCGTGATCGTCGACAGCCGTCGGCTGCTCCAGCCGCACGGCCGCGATGTCCGGCCAGTCGCCCGACGCAGCCGCGCCTCCGTGCGCGGCGACGTAACCTGGCGCCGCGACCCGCACGGATTCGTACGCGGCCAGCGTATGCAGCGCATGGGCGCCGGACACCGGCATATCGTCCGTCAGGAACGCGACGTCGATGTCCTCGGCGGTCAGGTCGATGTGGGTATCGGTCAGCGTCACCGTCGGCCGCACGTCCGGAAACCGGTGCACGAAGCGATCGAGCAACGCGCTCAACTGGCTGAGCCCGAACGCGACCGGCGCGGCCACGCGCAATACGCCTTCCGGCTTGCTGCCCATCGCGACGAAGCGGCCGTCGATCTCGTCGATCGCGCCGAGAATCCGCTCGACGCGCGCGAGATACAGCTCGCCGATTTCCGTCAGCGACTGGTGGCTCGTGCTGCGTTGAAGCAGGCGCGCACCGAGGCGCGTCTCGAGCGCATCGACCAGCCGGCTCGCCATCGCCGTCGACACGCGCAACCGCGTCGCCGCCCGGCGAAACCCGCCTTCTCTTGCCACCGTCACGAATGCCCGAATCGATTGAAGTTGGTCCATTTGTCCGGATTTCCCTGCGCGAACGACTGCCCGTATGCCTGCACCGCCGCCGCGCCACAGCCGGCCCCCAACGGCCCGGCCAATGCGGCGGCACCGACACCGGCTCAGCCGGGTCGGCCGACACGTGCGACACGCACGGGCCGGCTTGCAACGGACGCAAACCGGCCTCGGCAAGCCCGATGCACGATCGTTCAATAGCAGTCCTGAGTCTTTTCCGGCGATTCGCGGGGCGACGCACGCGGCATGGCGGCGGCCGCGCATCACGCGGACGATGTTGCCCGCATCATCCGGGCGCGCTGAATCGCATTTCCTTCAGCAGGTGCAATGGTAGGGAAACCACCGAAAAATGGCTTGCCCGATCCTGCGATTGTTTTGCCTTAATTTCCGAATTTGTGCGCTGCACACCGTGCAACGACGACAGCACGATCGCCGACCATGCAGGTCCGGATGATCGGGCTAATTTCGGACAGGTTTAGGCAATCCCGCGCACGCAACTGGCCGTACGATGTGACCGCCGTGCCTGCACCGCGACAGCGGATCGCAGCCGCGCACATTGCATCGACCACGCCGCCACCCGCTTACGCAACATGGAAATCGACGCCGAAACGCCACCGCAACCGCGCAACCCGCCTGATCACGATGCTCGGACGCGCGCTCTGTCGCCCGCGGCCCGGCTCGCGGCGCTGATCGCTGCGTACGCGCCGCACGACGGCATGTTCGACCTCCCGTTGCGCGGCATGCGCGTCGCGCGCGCTTGCGCGCCGTCGCCGCAGTGGAACCACGGCGTGCACCACGCGTGCCTGAGCATCGTCGGGCAAGGCGCGAAGTCGATGCGGGTCGGCGACGAGACCTACCCGATCGACGAATCGCGGATGCTGGTCGCCACCGCCGACCTGCCCGTGACCGGACGCGTGACCCGCGCAAACCCGGCCGAGCCGTTCCTTTACGCGCAACTCGCGCTCGATCCGCACCGCATCGCGGCGCTCACGCCGGTGGTCTTTCCGCACGGGCTGCCGAAAACCGTCGACTACCGCGCGCTCGACACGCTCGACGCGACGCCCGAAATCGTCGACGCCGTCGCGCGGCTGATGCAACTGATCGCACAGCCCGACGACCTCGACCTGCTCGCACCGCTGATCGTCGACGAAATTCTCATCCGGCTGCTGCGCGGCCCGTCGGGCACACGCGTCGCGCAGATCGGCGACGCCGGTTCGACGACTCAACGGATCTCGCGCGCCGTCGCATGGATTCGCGACCACTACCTCGATCCGATAGCGGTCGACGCGCTCGCGCGACGGGTGGAGATGAGCCCGTCGACTTTCCACCATCACTTCCGTGCGGTCACGTCGATGAGCCCGTTGCAATGCCAGAAGGTGCTGCGGCTGCAGGAGGCGCGCCGCCTGATGTGCCTGTCGGCGATGGACGCGCGGCAGGCGTGCCGAAGCGTCGGCTATGTGAGCGCGTCGCAGTTCAGCCGCGAATACGCGCGGCTGTTCGGCGACGCGCCGGGCCGCGACGTCGCGAGACTGCGCGGCGAAGCGGTACCGCTGTCGCGCGTCGCACCATGAACGGATATCGCGACGGGTTCGCTGCTCACCGCGAACCCGATCGTCGGGCCGGCTCCCGGCTCATGCGAGCGAGGGCGGTGCGGCCAGGCTGACGTCGACGCGCTTCGGCAGGATGCCGGCCTGATGGAATACGTCCGCGATGCGCTGCTGGTACGCGAGCGTGTCGCGGGTGACGGGCTCGACACCGAAGCGTGCGCGGCGGAATGCGAGCGCCACGGCCGGCTCCGGAATCCCCCATAGCTTCGAGAATTCGGCCGCGCCCTGCGCGCGGTTCGCATCGAGCCAGCGCTGGATCGTCGCCAGTTCCGACACGGCCGCATCGAGCACGTCGGCATTGCGCTGCGCATACGTGCGCGATGCAAAGTAGTAGCCGCGGTTCTCGACGAGCCCCGTACCGTCCGCGACGATGCGCGCGCCGAAGGCCTGCTGGACCACCGCGAGAAACGGATCCCAGATGATCCACGCATCGACCGAGCGGTTCTCGAATGCGGCCCGCGCATCGGACGGCGACAACCAGACCGGCGTGACGTCGGTATAACCGAGCTTCGCGGCCTGCAACAGCCGGACCAGCAGGAAGTGCGTATTCGATCCCTTCACCAGCGCGATGCGCTTGCCGCGCAGGTCGGCAAAGGTCTTGACCGGCGAATCCTTCGCGACGACCACGGCTTCGGCTGCCGGACCGGCCGGCGTCTGCGCGTAGTAGACGAGCGGCGCGCCGGCCGCGAGCGCGAAAATCGGCGGCGCTTCGCCGACATCGCCGAAATCGATCGATCCCGCGTTCAGCGCCTCGAGTTGCGGCGGGCCCGACGGGAATTCGGTCCACGTGACGTTCACGCCGAGTGTCGCGAGCTTGCCCTGCAGCGTGCCGCGCGCCTTCAGCAGGCTGAGCGGCCCTTTCTGATAACCGATGCGCAATGTACGCGTGCCGGCCGAACTGGCCAGCGCAAGGCCCGGGTGGGCGGCGGCGCCTGCCGCGATTGCCAGGCCGGCATGAAGCAGCCGGCGGCGGGTACTGGAGTATCGATCTGCCATGTCGTTTCGGTTCGATGAACTGGGCGCGAGCGGAGCGCGCGCAGGCGATGAAGCAGGTCGAACCGATTCTAAAAGGCGGCCGCCGCACGCCGAACCAACGATGTTCGATATCGAAAGCAAGCGTTTTCATAAGGACCTGCCGCCGGCACGAGCAGCGTTGTCCGGAACCGTCCGTGTGCGCATACATTCGTCTCCCGATTTTAATGCAGGATTCCGAATCAATTACACCGGAAGACGGTGGTCGGTACTCACGATACCGACCTTGCGTAAATCAGGCCCTGTGTAAATCAGGAGTGACGGGACGGGCAGCAAGCGTTCAATGCGGCCTCGTCGGCGGCGAGCAGCTCGGGCACGCATTCCCGCAGGAAATCGACGAACGTGCGGATCTTCGCATCGAGATACTGACGCGACGCATACAACGTATAGACCGTCAGCTTCTGCAGCCGGTAGTCGGGCAGCACGCGCACCAGTGCGCCGCTCGCGAGCGCGGGCAGCGCAGCCGGTATCGGCAGCGAGCCGATCCCGAGCCCCGCGCGCAGAGCGGCGCCGAGCGCATCGGCGATATTCACCTGGAAATCGGGCACCGGTAGTTCGAACGTTTCGCGACCGTTCGGGCCGTCGAGATGCCAGCGGTCGCGCGGAAAAAGCGGCGTGACGATCTGCAGGCACGCATGGCCGGCGAGATCGCTCACCGTGCGCGGCGTGCCGCGCGTCTTCAGATAGGCAGGCGACGCGCACAACACGCTGCCCACGTCGCCGAGCCGCTGCGACACCAGCCCGGAATCGGGCAGCTCCGTCGTGCTCAGCTGCAGCGACACGTCGTAGCCTTCGTCGATGATGTCGGGCACGTGCTGCGACAGCGTCAGCTCGACCGCGACCGACGGATAGCGCTCACGGTAGCGCACGACCGCGGGCACCACGTAAGACTGGCCGAAGCTCGTCGTCGCGTGAACGTGCAGCCGTCCGGACGGCTTCGCCTGTGCATCGGCCGCCTCGGCTTCCGCTTCGTCGATATAGCCGAGGATACGCTGGCAGCGGTCGAGATAGCGCTGCCCGGCGTCGGTCAGCGCGATGCGGCGCGTGCTGCGGTTGAGCAGGCGCGTGCGCAGATGCGTTTCGAGTTGCGCGACCGAGCGCGACGCATAGGCCGTCGTGATGTCCAGGCGCTGGGCCGCGCTCGTGAAGCTGCCCTCCTCCGCGACCCGGACGAAAATGCGCATCATCTGTAACGTGTCCATCGACCTGTCCCCGGGATTGTCACGTCGCGCCACCGTGCCGCCGGCACACGCCGGTCTGGCGCGAATCGTGCGGAACAGTACAGCAGCGTTGCAGGCGTGTCCAGTTCGCCGTATGCGGCACGATCCGGATGCGGAATCGTGCCGCCGAGCCGCGCGTACATGCGTATCGAAGGTGCCGACAGCCAACGGAAGCGGTCGGCAAAAACCACCCGCCGACCATGAGCCCCTCGGCGCCCTTCGCGTCTCTCGCGCGTTACGCGGCGCCCGCCGCATCGAACGGATTGCACAACACGATCGTATCGTCGCGCTCCGCGCCGGTCGTGATCATCGAAACCGGCGCGCCCGCCACCGCTTCGATGCGCGCGATGAAGTCCTGCGCGGCTCGGGGCAGCGCCGCACGCTCGCGCACGCCCTTCACGGAGCCTTGCCAGCCTTCGAACCGTTCGTAGAGCGGCTTCGCGCGCGACTGCGCGTCGAGGCTCGCGGGCAGATGGTCGACACGCACGCCGTCGAATTCGTAACCGACGCACAGCTCGATCGACTCGAAGCCGTCGAGCACGTCGAGCTTGGTGAGCGCCAGCGAATCGATGCCCGAGACCCTCACGGCCTGACGCAATTGCGCGGCATCGAGCCATCCGCAGCGTCGCGGCCGGCCGGTATTGACGCCGAACTCCTGTCCGCGCGCACGCAGCGTTTCGCCGGTCGCGTCGGTCAGCTCGGTGAGGAACGGGCCGCCGCCGACCCGCGTCGCATACGCCTTCGTGACACCCAGCACGTGGCCGAGCTTCGCCGCACCGAGCCCGGTGCCGGCCGCCGCGGCCGACGCGACGGTGCCCGACGACGTCACGAACGGATACGTGCCCCAGTCGATGTCCAGCATCACGGCCTGCGAACCCTCGAACAGAATGCGCTCGCCTCGATCGGCCGCGTCGTTGAGGTCGGCCCAGACGGGACGCACGAACGGCAGGATCTTCGGTGCAAGCGCAACCAGCGTCGTCAGCATCGCGTCGCGATCGTACACGTCGAGCCCCAAGCCGCGGAACCACGCGTTGTGATGGTCGACGAGCACGTCGAGTTTGGCCGCGAGCCCGCCCGGTTCCGCGAGATCGCCGACGCGCAGCCCGCGACGCCCGACCTTGTCCTCGTAGGCCGGCCCGATCCCGCGCAGCGTGGTGCCGATGGGTTCGCGGCGCAAACGCTCCTGCGCCTGATCGATCGCACGGTGAATCGGCAGCACCAGCGTCGCATTCTCCGCGATCGACAGGTTGTTCGGCGTGACCGACAACCCGAGCGCGGCCATTCGCCCGATTTCCGCGAGCAGCGCTTCCGGGTCGAGCCCCACGCCGTTGCCGATCACGCCGCGCTTGCCGCGCACGATGCCGCTCGGCAGCAGCGCGAGCTTGTACGTGCGGCCACCGACGACCAGCGTGTGACCCGCGTTGTGGCCGCCGTTGTAGCGCGCGACGAGATCGGCCTGTGCGGCCAGCCAGTCCACGATGCGCCCCTTGCCTTCGTCACCCCATTGGGCGCCCACGACCACCACGTTCGGCATGTTCCGTACTCCATGTGAGAAATTCAGACACTTGTTCAGCCCAGGTCGGCCGTTTGTGTGCCATATTGGCGTAGCCGAATCGCCCGATCAAACGATTAAACCTGAACCCTCGTGTGAGTAAATTTCACGCGAACCGATGCAATGGCCCGACGACTCCCTCCGTTGAATTCGCTGCGCGCGTTCGAAGCCGCCGCGCGGCTCGGCAGTTTCACGCTGGCCGCCGACGAGCTGTGCGTCACGCACGGCGCGATCAGCCGGCATGTGCAGCAACTGGAAGCATGGCTCGGCCGGCCGCTGTTCGAACGCCACAACCGGCGCGTCGAACTGACCGCGGCCGGGCGCGCGTACCTCGCCGAGGTCGGCGCTTCGTTCGACCGGATCGCACTCGCCACCGCGCAGCACTTCGGCCATGCACAGCAGCGCGTACTGCGCGTCAGCGCGCCCGCGACGTTCTCGCTGCGCTGGCTCGTCCCCAAGCTGTCGTCGTTCCAGGTTGCGCATCCGGCTATCGAGGTGCGGCTGTCGACGTCGAACGAGCCGATCGAAAAGCTGCGCGACAAGGTCGACCTCATCGTTCGCGGCGGCCCGCAGGCCATCGATGGATACGTCGCGGAAGAGTTCCTGTCCGAAATCCGGCTGCCGGTGTGTGCGCCGAAGTTGCTGGAGGGCCGGTCGCTGGATACGCCCGCCGATCTCGCGGGCTTCACGCTGCTGCACGCGGCAACCTATCCGGGCATGTGGCCGGAATGGCTCGCCGCGGCCGGGCACCCGAATCTCGTCCCGCGACACTCGCTCACGCTCGAGCATTTCTACCTGACGCTGCAAGGCGCGCTCGACGGTCTCGGCGTCGCAATGGGGCCGATCGCGCTCGTGGCCGACGACATCGCCGAAGGCCGCCTCGTTCAGCCGTTCAGCGAACCGGCGCTGCCGCCGTGGCGCTACTTCACGTATGTGGCGTCGGCGCGGGCGGACGACGACGCCGTACGCGCGTTCAAGGACTGGTTGAAGGCAACGGGAAGCGCAACTGCGTCGGGTAGGCGGCGCTGACAGCCGCTGCATGCGTGTCGTGCCGTGCCTCTTCACGATAGGCAGGATTCCGAATCGAATTGGGTAAACGTGCGGACGTGCTTGCCTTCGTGCATCGCGACCGCGACGCACGCGGCAAGCCGCGGATCGAACCGTGGCTTGCCGCCGGACGACGCTTACCGGCTTACCGGCTTACTGGCTGGCTGCGGCGCCGGCCTTCTTTTCCGCGTTTTGCAGATTCTGCGGATAGTTCGGATCATTGGCCGCGGGCTTGTAACCGGCGTCTTCGAGTTTCTTCAGCTCGGCGGTGTTCTTCGCACGCGCAGCCTTGTGCTCGGCCTTGCGTTTGGCCCTGGCCGCCTTGCGCGCTTCGCTCTTCGCGGCCTTGGCGTCCTGTGCAGCCGGTGCGCTGGCGGCGTCGGTCTGCGCAAACGCCGGAACGGCCGAGCCGAACAGGAAAGCGGCTGCAGTCGCAGCCAGCGTGAGTTTTCTGATCTGGATTCGCATCGCTGAACTCTCTTTTTTGATGACCATCACGGTTTGAAAACCATCGAGATACCGCCCCTGCCCTGACCAGTCGTCATGTCGCGATCAGGACCAGAGCATCATAACCGTGTCGCAAAAAATGTGGCGCCAACGTGCTGACGGAATTGGGATACACGTATGGGAGACCCTTGGTTCGCGGGTTCGATGACGGAAATCGTTGGGCACGCGGCGACGCGCGGCGCCGACGGCTGTTTCACTGGTGGTGATATCGATACGCTCGTGCGCGACGTGGGTATCGTCGTGCTTGCACGATCGCCGCACAGTAGTCGATCCGTGCGTCGCGTCATCGTTCGACGCGGCTCGAACGACGGTTCCTCCCATAAACGACCACGATTCGCGTCGTCGGCGATCACGCTTATGTTGCGTCGTTGCGGCGTGCGGCGATTCGTCCGGCAACCGTTGCCGCCTTGTGACACAGAAGGCTGGCTGTGGAGGCAACGCTTGTTGTCGACTGGCAAGGTCTGACGAAAATGGCGGGGCTGTGGGAGTGGTGAAGACGTCGCATGATTGATTACACGAATGGGCCGAAATCCATCGTGAACGAGCAGCGCTCGTCTCGCGGATGTGCACATGGCTCTGTGAAGGCCGGTCTGCCCATGCGACGACCGGGCTTGCCGACGCATCGGGCGTCACGTATGGGGATGCTGATCGTTTCTTGTTTGCTCCCATCGATGATGCTTTGGCGGACGGAACGGCAATCTACACAGCTTGCTGATACCTGTGCTTCGCTTGATCGGTGAGCTTTTACGGGATTCCGGTTTTCGGAAAGGTGAGCATGTCCGGGAGCATCGTGGAATTCGATTACGGTGAGCTTCGGCACCGACGGCATCTTCACGTTGGCTCGCAACGATCTCGATGCATCCCGTCAAGATCGTCCCCGGCCGGCCCCACTCTGTGCGGTGGCATTTCGGCACCCGGTTCGTTTTCGAGCCTCGTGTGAGTCCCTCGTTGCCTGTGACGGGTACAGCACGACTTCCCGGGTGGGGCTCCAAAGGTAGAAAAACGGATGGGCGTGGAGATGAAAAACAGCCCGGCGCGGATTCCTCGCGGCACAGTCCACAGGCTAAATTTGACGAGCGGCATCACAGGCGATCGACAAAAACTTGTCCGCAGACGATGCGGCGCGAGTACAAAAAACCACTCGTAGGCAATCCGGGATGATTTCGAACTGCAGTGGAGGAAAGCAAGGGATCCATGCCGCCGGTCAATCACAGGTGCCAAGAGGGCCACCGGGCAAGTTTTTGGGTCCCATAAACGGGAACCTCTACGCTGAATCCGGGGATTTCTTCCCATAAGTTTCTACGTTTCGATATTTGTGAGTGGGCGCTCACCTCTTCGGGAAGTCTTGTCAGGCTTGAAGTCGTCCAGGAACAGGCCTCAAACGGGGGCCGCGTCAGCCTGGGTCGAGCGTTCCGGGCGTCTGGTATCCCACAGACGGCTCCCATTGGTAGCGGTTTATGGGGTTCGTCTTTCTGTGCAAGCACACGTGTGTTTACATCTTTGGTAAACCACGTTTACTTCTTTAACTACTTTTAGACGGCTCACAGCCTTGTCGGGTAAGGGTTTGAGCGGTGTTCGGTACCCATTTATGGGAGCACAGGTGGAAGGACATGGGGTTTCAGGTCTGTGGATTTGGGGTTTGGGGTACCGGGTTATGGGGAATCAGGGTTGTGGATATGGGGCGAACGTATCCGGTTATGGGAAATCGACCGTAGATCGCGCTGGGTAGTCGTCTATGGGAACCCATGAAGGTAGCCTTTTCTGGGATGTTTTTCTCGGTCGGTAGTTGGATATTGGCACAGCGATTTTCGTAGGGTAGCCAGTTATGGGAAGCCTCGAAGGTACCCATTCATGGGAGTGGGTCTTGATCAATTCGGCGCCTTTTGCACAAGGACCCCGCGAAGCGTTCCCATAGACAGGGCCGAGGCCGTGGACAGGTTACCTTTTATGGGGAAAATAGATGGTTGCCGTTTATGGGAGCGTTTTCTACCGTCAGGACGAAAAACAATTCCGTCGACGATGCTGACGGGTAGCCTCCTATGGGAATCGATGAAGGTAGCAATTTATGGGAGAAACCTCGGTCGTGTTGCAGGGCACCACGCATCCTCCCGGCGCTCTCGATTCCGCTCATTTTCTCCCATGGATGGGTACCTTCGCGGTGGCAAATCTTGTGCCGGGTTTCTCTGTCCACCCGGGAAAGGTAGCGGCTTTTGGGAGACTTTTTGAGCGAAAGGTAGACGGATATGGGGCCCTGTACAAACCGCGCAACCTTGGTTTTCCCTTTTATATCCGCTAGTTATGTCGGATAGTGAAAGTGATGCTGGAACGAGGACGTTGCTCCGCGGCACGAAAAGGTATAAAGTCCGCTTTCAATAAGGCAACCTTACCCGGACACTACGATGCCGCGCAAGCCCGCAAGCAAAGGCTCAGACAAACAGGTTTCGCTGTTTCAGACACCCGAGCCTCCCGACTTGCTGCGCAAGGCGGTCCAGGCGATTCATATCGCACCGAAGTCGGGAAAGATCGGTCTGCAGCAGCGCAAGATGTTCAGCTCGTTGATCAAGAACGCGCTTCGGCAGGAGGCGTTCGAACCGGGCCGGACGAGCTTCTCGATCTCGATCGCGTCGCTGTCGCACGAGAGCGGATTGAACAGCAACAACACGAAGTACGTGAAGGACACGGTCAACTCGTTGATCAGTACCGTCGTCAACTGGGACTACCTGGCCGCGGACCGTTCGACGGTCTGGAAAGCGTCGGGCCTGCTCGCCGGCGCCGAACTCGAGCAATCGGTGTTGAAGTACAGCTTCTCCGACCAGATCCGCAGCGAACTGCTCAATCCCGAAATCTACGCGTTGATCGATATGCGGATCGCCCGCGAATTCCGGCGGTCGCACTCGCTCGCGCTGTGGGAAAACACGGTGCGCTACGAAGGGATCGGCATCACCGCGAAGATTCCGCTGCCGAAATTCCGTGACCTCATTCTCGGTCAGGACAAGGCATCGCAGTCGTACAAGGAATACAAGCTGTTCAAGAGCAAGGTGCTGGTGCCGTGCATCCAGGAGGTGAACGAAGTATCGGACCACACGCTCGAGCTGATCGAACACAAATCCGGCCGCAGCGTGGAAGCGGTGCAATTCAAGGTGACACGCAAGGAAAGTACCGATACGGTCGAAGACGGCGACGTCAAGAACGAAGCGCTGGTCGACGAGGTCGCGAAGTTCGGTATTCCGCGCTCGGAAGCGCGCCGGCTGATCACGCAATACGGCGTGCAGCGCATCAAGGCGGCGATCGCCTATACGCTCAATCGGACTACGAAGAAGAATGCGGCGCCCGTCGACAACGTGGCCGCGTATTTCCGCAAGGCTTTGACGCACGGTTACACGCTGGCCGATGGGCAGGGGACCGAAACGGTCGCGCCGGCGAAGGAATCCGCGCAGAGCAAGCAGGAACAGATTCGCGACAAGTATCTGGCGGCGAAGGTCGAGGAAGCCGGTGCGTATTTCCGCGAACTGGAGATCGACGACCAGACCAAGCTGATCGAGCGTTACAACGAGACGGTGGCGGGTTCGAAGGACTTGACGTTGTCGCCGAAAAAGAAGGCGAGCAAGCTGGCGCAGACCAGCTTCTTCCGATGGCTCGCGCTCGACACCTGGGGCGAGCCGACCTCGGACGACCTGCTGGAATTCCTGCTCAAAAGCAGCCTCGCCGGCAACTGAACGAGGCCTCGCTACCGTGCCGTGCGCCGGACCGTCGTGCGGTTCGGCTTCGCGACGCAGCGCGGAGGCGAGGCCTTGTGCCGGTGGCGCGTTACTTCGACGTGGCCGTCGCCAGATCGGCGACGTACGCGTCGATGACGGTCTTGAGCTTGTCGGCAAGCGCTTCCTGGTGGGATGCGTCGACGCCCTTGAGCTGCAGGTCCAGACGCCCGTCCGGATAAGTCTTCAATTGGCCGATCGCGCGCGATTCGAGCGCGAAGTCATGACGAACGCTGTAGCGCGTGCGTCCGGCCTTCTTGGCGCCGTCGCTCTGCGTCCGTAGGAAATTCTCGAGATCGCGGACGGATTTCTTCCGGTCGATCACGGCCGTCAGCAGCCGGTCGGCCGTCGGCTCGCCCAGGCGTTCGAAGATCAGCTTCAGGAAGTACGCGGCCTGCAGACCGACCACGTCGCTCGCACTGGCCATCCGTTCCAGCAGCGTGTTCGGCAACGCATTCAGCGACAGCGTCTTGCTGATCGATGCCTTGTCCTTGCCGATTTTCTCTGCCAGCGTGTTCTGGTCGGCAAAGACTTTTTCGTCCAGGAGGCGCTTCCACGCGACCGCATCGTCGAAGATCGTCTGGCGTTCGTGGTCGTGGTTCGCCCGATACGCGATCGTATAGAGTTGCTCGGGGGTGTGATCCGTGCGGAACGTCGCATTGATCGTTTCGTCGCCGTTGATGCTCGTCGCACGCAGCCGGCGTTGCCCGTCGATCACGACGAGCTTGCCGGGAAACTCGGGGAGCCGCGTGACCTTGATCGGCTCGATCTGCCCTTCCCGCTTCAACGTCAGTGCGAGTTCGTGCAGGCTCGATTCCGAGTAGAACACGCGCGGGTTGAACGGGTTCGGGATGCAGTCCTTGACCAGCACTTTCTGCGGCGCGCCCAGATCGGGCGTACCGGCGGGCGCGGTTGCTGCCGAGGCACTGGCGAGCGTCGCTTCGACGACGGCAGCCGATGCGGCCGCCGGCTCGGGCAGCCGCGTCTCGAGTGCCGCATTTTCCTGCGCGAGCCCGCGCAACAGGCCGGCTGCCAGATGCAGGTTGCCGGCAGGCTTCTTGTCTTTCGAGGTGTCCTTAGCCATGGGCGGCTCCGGTAGCGCGCGTCGACGCGATGTATTGGGCCATTTCCGTGACCAGCTTTTCGATTTCCGCGCGGGCTTCCTTCAAGCCCTTCAGGTATCGATTGTGGTGATGGATCGTGGTGCCCAGTGCGAACGTCTGACGATAGACCTCGCGTTGCGCGATCTGGCTATCGAGCAGATGCTCCCCTATTTCTTCAGCTCTTAGAATTTTTAAAATTTCTTCACGCATTTTAGTTTTTCCATTGACACTATTCAGCATTAATGCGGAAGAAAGTTGAGGATTTCGAACGGCGCGCATCGACTCGATCATGCGGATCATCGCGACGGTGCTGTACAGATCGGCCGGCGACGGCGAAAGCGGCACGAGGCAGAAGTCCGCCACTTCGAGGACGGATGCAATACGCGGGTCTTCGAGGTTCCCAGGGCAATCGATGACGATTACGTCGAAATTTGCGTCCTGCTTCTTGATCTCGCCGCCGATGCCGCGGCCGGCGGGCGCCAGCGACAGGACCGTCATCGGGAGTGTGTTCTCGCCACTTGTGACCCAACGGACCGAAGTGCCTTGAGGGTCGGCATCGATCAGCGCGACCTTGTTGCCGCCGGCTTCGAACGCAGCCGCGATGTTGACGGAGATGGTTGTCTTTCCAGTTCCACCTTTTTGATTACTGACGGCGATCTTGAAAGCCATTGAATTCCTCCACGGAGTTTTGCGTAATATATGTAGTTATTCTTCGAATGTCCAGAAAATTGCTCCGAATCATGAATGTTCTATTGATCGTTGTGGTTGTTATGTGACAAATAGGCCGAATGGCCGGGTGCTATACACGGACAGTGATTCGATAAAGGCCATCGATCAAGATTGAAGAAAGAACAATAAACAACAGAAATCCAACTGTCTTTGGCATCAGTAACGAAGCCATTGCACGGAGACTTGGCGCCTCATCGTGCGTTGATCTCACTCGTGGCTCGATATGAACGCATGCCCGTGATGTTGTCTGCGGCGCGAAAACAGACAGTTGTCACGTGACAAGTCGCCTGGCACTCGATTCTTTCTAGAGATGTACGTTGCAGAGAAGTCCTTGACGCGATTGCGACTCGGGCGGCGGAGAAATTGCTTTATTCCGATTAGGGCCCGTGACGACGTCCGCTGATGTGGCAACGAGATGAGTTGTCACGTGACAAACGCCTCGAAGCGGACCCCCGGAGCGACTTTGCGATCCTTAAGGCGTAGTCATGGTTGAGCCAGCCCTCAGGGCGTAGGAAGCATATGCTCGGAGGAGGCATCGTCGGTAGCTTTGGGTCCGCAGGACTCGGGAGCGCATCGATGAGTTGTCACGTGACAACAAGAGCCGATGTCTGGTAGCTGGGCAGCGGGAAGCTATATAAAGTGATGCGCACCGGCCGGAGTTGAAAAGGACCGCGACCGGCTGGGATGGCGAGGCCCAGATCCGATGGCGGCTGATCACTCTGTCGTCGCACGTGCGCCCGTACGCTGACACGACGCCCCTAAGCAAATGCCAAGGCATGTCTCTACGGAGATATCGCAGCGACGTCGATATGTCCCTATTTAAATGAGGAGACTTTGGCGTTGCCGCTCATGCCGGTCAATAGGGCGGGGGCTGGCTTCGCTACAAATATCGGTGCTGTACGCGGACCGCAAAGCGCGAGATTACCACGCATGTGGGCAGCAATTGGCGCTGAATCCGTGCGCCGGATCGATGTGACGATCCAAACAGGCCGGGTCGTGAAACATTCTTCGAAAATCGATGTCTGCCGGAAATCCTTGTGTAGCAATGGCTTGCGCCATATTCTTCATGTTGTTTCACGCAAAATGGACGCGGTGGCGCTGAGAAATGGGGCTGTATGCTATTTCGGCGCACCAGCGTTGAAAATCGATGTGACCAAGCGCAGATTCGTTTTTATTAGTACGTGATTTGTGGTTTTTGATACGTTTTTGGATGGAGAGCCGCAGAAGGTCGTCGATGTACCAGAAGATCCGTGCCCTTTGAATCTCGTCGAGTCGCCAATCCACCCAACGTACGTCGATATTTAGCTCCAGTTGTCACGTGACAACGCATGTGTCGGCTCCCCGATTCCGGGAATCTCGACGCATCGCGAGAAGAAGCTCAGGCCGAAGGAGCGGGAACGAATCCTGGGGGCGACCAGTACAACGTAGTCTCCGGAAAAGGAATTGTCCACTTAACCCGCATGCGAGCAGCCGATCCGAACTTTTACTGAGCCCCTCCAATGCCGGCACATCTCCACCGCCGCTTGGCGCAATCAATAACTCGCCACGATCGATAGCGAGACGTCCGCGCCACCTCGCAGGCTATCGATATCCCTTCGCGGAGAATTACCGAACAGCCGGCTATATTCCCGGTTGAACTGGGTTGGGCTCGCATACCCGACGCGGAAGGCCGCCGACGCAGCGTCGAGCCGCTCGGCCAGCATCAGCCGACGTGCCTCGTTGAGCCGTATCCATTTCTGATACTGCAACGGACTCATGCCTGTGAGCTGACGGAAGTGGTGATGGAAGGTCGAACTGCTCATCTGAACCTGCGCCGCGAGATCATCGACGCGCAACGACTCGTCATAGTGTGCGCGCAACCACCGGATCGCGCGTGACACGCGGTTGCACTGACTGCCGGTGGACGCAATCTGGCGTAGCCGGGCGCCCTGATCGCTCGTCAGCAGCCGATAGTAAATTTCCCGCTCGACGTACGGTGCGAGAACGGGAATGGCGCTCGGGTCGTCCAGCAGCGCGAGTAACCGGTTCAGCGCGTCGTAGAGCGGTTCGGTCATGTCGCCGACGACGAGTCCGCGGCCTGCAGGCGTATCGTCGTGATCCGGTGCGACTTGCATCATCAACTCGGCCATGACGCGGAAATCGAGCTTGAGGCCCAGCCCGAGAAACGGTTTGTCGGAGCTGGCCTCGATGATCTGCGTCGAACCAGGCAGATCGAGGGACGTGATCAGAAAGCGGTCGGCGTCGTAAATATAGGCGTCCCCGCTTTGCATGACCCGCTTCGCGCCCTGAACGACGAGGCCGAAGCTCGGTTCGACCATGCATTCCATCGGCAGCGTTGGTGCTTCCCTTCGATGAAAGCTCAGGTTGGGAATGGCCGTGTTGAAGTGATCGACACCTTCGGTCCATTTCGCGACGCGCTCTGCAAGCGTCTGTCGCAGCTCGTTCTCGCGGCTGCGGCGGGTCGAACGGTGGCCTGTATGATCAAACGCCGCGATGCCGACGTCATCGTCTCGTTGGCCGGGTATGTATCGGACGGGTACCGGATGCATGACTTCTCTACTCGGGTAATCGGAACGACGGACAGCCCGCCGACGTGCAAGGAGGAGGCCAACAACGCGTGCACCGCCCGGAATCGCGACACCACCATCGGCCCGGAAGGCACGTAGCGCCCTGGTGGACTACTTCGTCGCCTGCGATGCGCAAAACTGCCAGCGTCGCGATTTCGTCGCCGGCGCTGCCGCGCGCTCGTCGACCGTACGCCACCAACGCTCACCACGATGCGGTGCGCCGAGATCGACGCGCTCGCCCATCCTCGGCGTCGACAGCTCGATGCCGCGCACGAGCGCCAACGCCGTGACACGCTCGAACGGCTCCTGCCAGCGGTGCATGGCGAGGTCGAACGTGCCGTTGTGGATCGGGATCAGCCAGCGTCCGCGCAAATCGATGTGCGCCTGCACGGTTTCTTCCGGCTGCATGTGCACGTACGGCCATTGCGCATCATAGGCGCCTGTTTCGATCAGCGTGACGTCGAACGGCCCGAGGCGCTCGCCGATCTCCCGGAAGCCGTCGAAATAGCCCGTATCGCCGCTGAAGAACAGGCGCAGGTCGTCGTCGACGATCACCCACGACGCCCATAGCGTGCTGTTGCCGTCGAACAGGCTACGGCCGGAGAAGTGCTGGGCGGGCGTCGCCGTCAGCGTCAGCCCGGCCACGTCCATGCTTTGCCACCAGTCGAGCTGGCGGACCTTGTTCGCGTCGATACCCCATTCGATCAGCCGATCGCCGACGCCCAGCGTCGTCACGAACACGCTCGTGGTTGCGGCGAGCGCGAGCACCGTGTCGCGGTCGAGGTGATCGTAATGATCGTGCGACAGGATCACGCCGCGCAGCGGCGGAAGATCTTCCAGCGCGATCGGCGGTGCATGAAAGCGCTTGGGGCCGATGCGCCGAAACGGCGACGCGCGCTCGGCAAAGACCGGATCGGTCAGCCAGAATTCGCCGCGCAATTTCAGCAGCAGCGTCGAATGGCCGAGCCGGTACAGGCTGCGATCGGGCGCCGCGTCGAGCTCCGCGCGGGCCAGCGAATCGACGGGCAAGGCACCGGCGGGCACGGTATGACGCGGCTTGTTGACCAGCATGTTCCACGCGATTCTCAACGTCTTTCCCAATCCTTCGGCAGGCCGCGGTGCGACATTGGCAAAGCGCTCGCCATTGTGCTGCGGCGAACTGCCGGACAGCGTCCGGCCACGTCGGGCTGCCGCGAACCCAAGAATGCGGTGAATCAAAACGAGAGGCGATGCCATGTCGGTTCGTCCGGAGAATAAAGTACACTGAACAGTGTAGTTTATTTTTGGGATAAGTAAACTGCCCGGTGTAAAATTTCCAAATGGATACCAGCACTCCCCCTCAGCGTCTGACCGACCGAAAGCGCGCAGCCATCGTCGACGCGGCAATCGAGGAATTTCTTGCGGCGGGCTACGATGCGACGAGCATGGATCGCATCGCTGCGCGCGCGGACGTGTCGAAGCGCACCGTCTACAACCACTTCCCGGGCAAGGAGACGCTCTTCGCCGCGATCCTGAACAAGCTGTGGGATGCGACCCGGACGGGCAACTCGCCGACCTATCGCGCCGACGTGCCGCTGCGCGAGCAACTGCTCGCGCTGCTCGACCGCAAATTGCGGTTGATGAACGACGAGGCGTTTATCGCGCTGGCGCGTGTCGCGATCGGCGCGGCCATTCATTCGCCGGAACGGGCGCGCGACATGGTCGAACGCCTCGGCGAGCGCGAGGAAGACGTCACGATCTGGGTGCGAGCGGCTGCGGCCGCCGGTCGTCTGTCGGTCGCCGATCCGGTGTTCGCCGCGCATCAGTTGCATGGGGCCGTGAAGGCATTCGCATTCTGGCCGCAGATCACGATGGGTCAGCCGCCGTTGACGGCGCAGGAGCAGCAGAAAGTGGCGGAATCGGCTGCCGACATGTTCCTCGCGTACTACGCGCGACCGGACGACGGCACAGCAGCGCATCGCACGCAGGACTGAACGCGCGAGCGGAAGCACCCGCAAGCACGGGCGAATCGAAATCGTTGCAATGCGCGAAACCGCCCAATCCGCGGAAAACGACCGAAAAATGGCGTCCATCCGTGCCGACCGGCCATCGGGCCAAACTCGACGATACCGTCGGCGCATCCAAAGCCGATTGCGAGCAACTATCCATGAAGACGCTGTTGATCGTCTATCACACGATGACCGGAGGCACGCAGCAGATGGCCGAAGCAGCTGCCGGTGCGGCACGCGAGCAGCCCGGCGTCGACGTCAGGCTGCAGCGCGCGGACGCGACGAGTGCAGACGACGTGCTGGCCGCCGACGCGTACCTGTTCGCGACGCCGGAGAATCTTGCGGCGATGTCGGGGCTGATGAAGGATTTCTTCGATCGCTGCTACTACGCGGCGCTCGATCGCGTGAACGGCCGTCCGTATGCGGCGATGATCTGCGCGGGAAGCGACGGACAGAACGCATTGCGCCAGATCGACCGGATTGCGACCGGATGGCGGCTGAAAAACGTCGCGCCCGGCCTGATCGTCTGCACGCATGCGCAGACGCCGGAGCGTATTCTCGCGACGAAGACGATCGACCGCGACGCGCTCGCACGTTGCGCCGAACTGGGCGCAGGGCTTGCCGCTGGGCTGGCGCTGGGCATTTTCTGATGACGGATGCGGCGGCGCCGATCCGCCGAATCGACGAAGGCACGCTCTGCGGCCGTTCGCTCGATGCCGTTCCGCAAACGCCGAACCGGCCGGATGCCGGCGCGCTAGCTGCCCTTTGCCGTCGCCGGAGGCTGGTGATATTCGGGCCAAAGACGTTTCACGAGATCGCGCGATGCGCCGTATGCGTAGCAACTGTCGATCTTGAGCGGCTTGCCGTCGCCGTCGCGGTAATCGAGCGACGATCGCCGCATGCCGACCATCGTCTGATAAGCCGTCGTGGCGATCGGGCCGAGCAATTCCTTCAGGTGCGTGCACGTATCGCAGGACGGCAGGCGCTTGCAAACCTCGCTATTCCAGCCGGCGCCGATGTTCAATCCGACGAGTGCCTGCAGCGAGTCGCCGCCGCCCGGACACTGCGCATACGGGTGCGAACGGATGAACGTGGATACGGCGCGCACGACCATGTCGATGTCGAAGACCAGTGTCACGCCGAGATCGTGGAGCGGCGTCAGCGCGGCGACCGTCCGCGTGCCGCCGGGTGGCTTGAAATCGCTGGTCTTGCGGTCCGCGAGGCAGGCCGTCACTTCGAACAGGCCATCGCTGCGTCGATAGCCGCGCATGTCGATCTGCCGATGGTGAATCTCCTCGCGCGTGACGTCGTCGTGCGGGGTGTCGTCTTGGGAAACCATGCATCCGCTCCATCGCTGGTAACCGGGTCTTTTCGCAGGCAACGGGATCGCGCACAGCCGATCGGGCGCGCGGTTAAAAACAGCGGGGACATGCTGCCAACGAAGTCGATTCGGCCATACTACGCACTTTCCGATATCTTCGTCCGCGACGCGATCGATGCGGACGCAACGAGTCGGGCGCCGATGCCGGTGCAAACGACGGTCGGTATGTCGCGCGACGTCGGCGGGCCACGCAACGGGTTGCGGATGCGGCACGACGCTGTTCGACGGCCGTCGCGCGGAAGACTGCGTGTCGGGTGCACGCACAGCCCGATTTCCGGTGGTAGCCGCGAATGGCGTGACATCCGGAAACGTATCCATATAATGCGCAACACGACCGCGCGGACGCATTTTCGGCGTCGCGGATCGGGCAAATGCAGACCGGCGAGTCAACCGGCCGTCCCGCGTACCGGTATACTTCCAATCCTGTCTTGTCCGGCATCGAGGCCGGGTGCCTGAAAACAGAGTGGCGTGCACGATGCGGCCCCGTAGTATTCCGCACCGGCGGCAGGCCGGCCGCACGCATGGCGGCGACGCTTTCGTGCCGCACGGCACGGCCGCACGAACCACACCTTATATTCCTGGTGGATTGAATTTATGGGTTTTGAACAACTTGCCGAATTGCGGGCGCAGCTCGCGGCGAAGGCCAAGCAGGAGCGCAACGCGAAGCGGCCGGCTGCGCCGACGGACGCCGGCGCGAAGCCGAAGTCCGGCGACCAGCCGTCCCGCGGCGCCAAGCCGGCTGCCGGCGCGAAGGCGCAGCACCGGGCGAAGCCTGCTTCGGCGAAGCCGTCGGCGCCGGTCGATCCGGTCATCGTCGCAATCGGCAAACTGCAGCGGAAGTTTCCGCGCGCGTTCCCGAAGAATCCGGCCCCCAAAGTGCCGCTCAAGGTCGGCATCTGGGACGATCTCGCACGCGAAGCGCAGGCCGTCGGCCTCAACGAAGCCGAACTGCGCGAAGCAATGTCGACGTGGTGCCGCGGCAACCGCTACTGGTCCTGCCTCGTCGAAGACGCGGTGCGCGTCGATCTGCAGGGCAACGAAGCCGGGCGCGTGACGCACGACGATGCGGCGCGTGCGCGCCGTCTGAAGGCTCGCCGCCCCGGCAAGGGCGCGGCACAATCGGCCAAGGGTGCGCCGCAGCAACCGAAGATCGAGCAGCAGACCGTTGTCGCGCCGCAATCGGCGCAAGCCGAAGCGGAAGCGAAGGTCCAGACCGACGCCGCGCCGCAGGTCGAACAACAAGCGGCCAGCAACGAGTAATTCGCACGACGCTCGTCGAACCTACTGTGCTTCCCCGCATGCAAGTCGCATGCAGCGCATGACACGACAGACCGACCTGCGTCGACAGACGCAGGTCGGGACTGCCTCCCCTGGCGCAAAACCTGCCGGTACATCACCTCCCTCGTCGAACAGACAACCCAACCGGACGACTGACGTTCATCGATCGACGTTGGCGCGCAACACGCTTCGATTGCGAAATAATATGCATAGCTGATTAATTCGGCGCGTCAATCTGAAATTCGTTTTACGCAATGTTTGCGTGGAAATCGTCGATCGACGCTATGTGCGATACCGGTCGCGGCGATGCTGATGGAGCCCGGCGTCTACGCGATCAGCCTCGGTTCCCGTTTATGGGAAACGCAAACAGCCGATCGTCGGTCCCGGCATGCGGAGTGCCGTCACGTCGTCGAGGCACGTATTGGCTCGCGCACTGGAAGCCGCTCGTCGCCGGATTCTGTTGGAGGTGCGGAACGCGCTCCGGCAACCGCCTGCACGTTTGACGAACATTCGGTCGTCGTTGCGTGAAATACCGGCGATCTGCGGGTTGCGTGAAAGCGGGAGGTGGCGTCGAAGTCGCGTAACGACAGGTTCCGGCTGACGATGCGACGCCACAGACATCGGCACGCACGTCGCCGCGACAACCATCACGCTCGACGAAAACAGAAACCGAAATCCTCGCAGCCCGGGCACCCGGGTGCGGGCCCGGGCGGCACGCCGAGCGATGCGGCTACTTCTTGCGCAAGGAATTTTTTCCAGCGCAGATGAGCGACGTTGCGCGCGGCGAGCGCGGGGAAAAAGCGCTCGAGCATCGCGGATACCGCGTCGCGCCCATCGAGCCCGAGGTCGCGCCACAGATGATCGGGGCGCAGGCATGCATGCGCGATGATCGAGGCGAGGCAGTCTGCATCGTCGCGGGCGACGGCGGGATTCGCGTCGGCCATCAGCCGTGCGTGCAGCGTCGCGACGAATGCCGAGTGGGCGGCCAGCAACGGTGGCGGCGCGACCGTCGGTGCGAGCGCGGCGGTATCGATCGATCGCAGATGCGGAAACTGCCGGGCCAGCAGGTCGGCGAACTGGCCGGCAGACAAGCCCAGCAGCGAGAGTTCGTTGCGACCCGCGCGTGCCGCGACGAGTGCACCGAACAACTGCGCGTCGGGTACGTCGACGTTGGTCGCTGCCGATTGCAACGACTGCAACACCCGTTCATGCGTGCGATCGGCCGAAGCGGTCATCGTCAGTCCCCGGACGAGAGCCCGTTCGCACTTCTACGCGGCGCACGATGAGTCGCCATCGCGTTCGTTACGCGATCACTCGACGCCGACGATCACGCTCGACGCCTTGAAGATCGCGGATGCGGCGGTGCCGCGCGCGAGGCCGAGACGATCGACGCTGTCGTTGGTGACGATCGCGACGATCTCCGCACCGCCTGCGGACTTGATCACGACCTCCGAATTGACCGCGCCCTTCGCGACCGACGCGACGGTGCCCGCGACGCAGTTGCGGGCTGACACCTTGCTGCTGTCGACGTCGACCATCACGATGACCGACGATGCCTTGACGAGCGCGAACGCCTTCGTGCCGGCCGCGAGGCCCAGCGACGCGGCGCTGCCGTGGGTGATCACGGCGACGATCTCGAGGCCGTCCTGCGTGCGCAGCGTGATTTCGTCGTTGACGGCACCGGGTTTGATGGCGCCGATCTGGCCGGCGAACTGGTTGCGGGCGCTGGTTCGCATGATGACTCTCCGGGTGGATGCCGCGGCCGGAGCGGCCGCGGCGGAAGATCAATGGAAGTACGTCGGCCAGTGTACCGTCAAAGCGGGTGCGCAGCGCGTCGCGGATGTTATCGCGCGAATCAGGAACCCCCACCGTCACGGCACGTTGCACCATGCATGCGTTTCGTGCCGACGGCGATGATGCTACGGCGCCGACGCGCCGGTCGCGGGTGCCGCAGCGGCGGCGCTGGCGTCCGCTGCGGCCGTTGCGTCATCGCTGTCCCAACCGCCGCCGAGTGCGAGGAAGAGCCGCACCTGGTCGGCCGCGACCTGGCCTTCGGCCGCCGCGACCTGCGCCTGCACGCTCGTCAACGTGCGCGTCGCGTCGAGATCGGAGAGGAACGATTCGCGGCCGGCCGCATAGAGGCGATGCGTTTCGGCAGCGGAATTGCGGGCCGATTCGTAGGCGGTGCGCAGCGCATCCGCGCGCTGCACGTCGGCCGCATAGGTCGCGAGGCTCGACTGCGTTTCGCGCAGCGCATTCAGCACGACGCCGTCGAAGTGCGCGAGTGCGCCGCCCGTCGCGGCCTCGGCTTCGCGCACGCGCGCACGCTGGCCGTTGACGGGGAACGACCAACTGATCAGCGGGCCGAACGACCAGCGATTCGTGGTGGACGAAAACAGGTCGGCGGCGACGCCGACCGAGCCCGCCGACGCACCGATGCTGACCGACGGGTACAGCGCGGCGGTCGCCACGCCGATCCGCGCGGTCGCGGCGGCGAGCTGCCGCTCGGCTTCGCGTACGTCGGGACGGCGGCGCAGCAGCGCGGCGCCGTCGCCGATCGGAATCGGCTGACGCAGCTTCGGCAGGCGTTCGCATTCGGTGGCGGCTTTCGGCAGATCGGCCGGCGCGCGCGCGAGCAGCGCGGCGAGCTGGTACTGCGCGATCTTGCGGCGGCCTTCGAAGCGCGGAATGTCGGCGGCGAGCGTGCGCACCTGCGTTACGCCGCGCGTCACGTCGGTCTGGTTGCCGCGCCCGGCGTCGCGCAGCCGCTGCGACAGCGCGACGCGCTGCCGCTGTAGCGCGAGCGACTGCTTCGCGATCGCGAGTTCGTCGCCGGCCGAGCATCCTTCGACGTACGCGCGCACGACGTCGGCGACGACCGTGATGCGCGCCAGGTCGCCGGCCGCCTTGACGGCCTCGCTGTCCGCGCGTGCGGCTTCGACGCCGCGCCGCAGCTTGCCGAACAGGTCGAGTTCGTACGACACGTTGATGCCGACCGTACCTTCGTTGACGACCGGCAGCTTGTTTTCGAGCAGGTATTGCTCGGCCGATTCCTGCGCACGCTGCACGGCCGCTTCCGCGCGGCCCGAGAAGCCGCCCTGTTCGTTCGCGACCGCCAGCGCCGCGCGCGAGCGGGCGAGGTTCGCCGCGGCGACGCGCAGGTCGGTGTTCGATTTCAGCGCATCGCGCACGAGCCCGTCGAGTACCGGGTCGTCGTACAGTTGCCACCAGTTGCCGGGCACCGCGTCGCGCGACACCAGCGCACCGCTCGCGTCGTCGAGCGCATGGTTCGCGAGCGGCGCATTGACGTACGCCTGTTGCGGCAGCTTGTAGTCGGGGCCGACCGACTTGCACGCGCCGAGTACGAGCGCAAGCGGGGCGAGCGTCGCCGCGACGCGCAGACGGTGCCGCTTCATTGCGATGCTCCCACGGCGCTCGCGGCCGTACCGGATGCGGTCGAGGCCGCACCCGCGGCGCTGGCGGCAACCGGTTTCGCATTGTCGTCGCGGCGCGATTCGGCGCCGCGCATCGACACGGTCGCGGTGCGGCCTGCGATCATCCGGAAATCGTCCGGCACCTCGTCGAGTACGACGCGCACCGGTACGCGTTGCGCGAGCCGCACCCAGCTGAACGCCGGGTTCACGTTCGGCAGCAGGTTCGCGCCTTGCGTGCGGTCGCGATCCTCGATCGCGGCGACGATGCTCTGCACGTGGCCGCGCAGCGCATGCGGCTCGCCCATCACGATGATGTCGACCGGCTGGCCGATATGGATGCCGCGCAGCTTGGTCTCCTCGAAGTAGCCATCGACGCGGAACGAGTTGCGGTCGACGACCGACAGCACCGCGCGGCCGGCCGGCACGTATTCGCCGACGCGGGGGGCGCGGTCGTTCAGGTAGCCGTCCACGGGACTGACGATCGTCGTGCGCTGCAGGTTCAGCTTCGCGGTGTCGAGCGACACCTGCGCATCGGCGACGCTGGCTTCGCCTTGTTCGACCCGCGTGCGGCTTTCCTCGACCTGTTCGCTCGCGACCAGGTTGCCGAGCTGCAGGTTGCGCGCGTATTCGCGCTTCGCCTGCGCGAGCGTCGCGCGGCGCTGCGCGAGCGTCGCTTCGGCGAGCCGCTCCGCGAGCGCGTAGCGCGCCTGGTCGATCACGAACAGCACCTGGCCGCGCTTAACCGCCTGGTTGTCGGCGACCTGCACCGACGTGATGAGGCCCGACACGTCCGGCGCGACCTGGATCACGTCGGCGCGCACGTGCCCGTCGCGCGTCCACGGCGAGAACATGTAGTAGTTGATGATGCGCCACAGCACGAGGCCGGCCACGACGACGACGATCAGGGTGAGCAGGACTTGCCCTGCCGAGAGCCAGGTTTTTTTCACGTTAGGTAGCCACGAGTTGGTGGGACACGATCACGACGGCGGCCAGCACGAACACGTAGATGCCGAGGTCGAAGATCGAACGGTGCCAGACGAGGCGGTAGAAGCCGACGCGCTCGAGCAGCGCGCGCACGACGATGTTGATCAGGTAAGCGATCAGCATCAGCACGAGCGGGGCCGGCACGAACACGCCGAAGATATCGATTTCGCCGATCATGGTCGCGGTCGGAAGGACAGGGTGGAAAGCCGGCTCATGCGCGCGCTCCGTCCGGCGCCTGAGGCGCTTGCGCGGCCGCGGCCGGATATAGCGACAGGCGCAGGCCGACGAGCGCGTGCAGCGTGTCGCGCAGCCGGCGATGCGTGGCTGGCGCCGCGGGTGCGGGCGCGCCGTCGGCCGGCGCGGTGCCCGGCAGGGTGCGACCGGCCACGCGCTGCAGCGCGTCGTCGATCGTCGCGAGCAGCGCGGGCGGCGCGGGCTGGCGCGCGTTCGCGGCCGCGCAGCGCGTGTAGTGATCGGTGACACCGGCCAGCACGCGATCGATCGCGTCGGGCACGTCGCCCGACAGGCGGCGGCGCGAGCGGCGCAGGTCGAGCGCATTCAGCGCGATGCGCAGGTCGCGGAAGCTCTCGATCGACGGGTGGCGATGGTCGTCGGACGCGCCGAGGCGCGGCAGCAGTTGCGTGACGCGGTCGAGCATCCGCGATGCGTGGTTGCGCTGATCGTCGAGCGGCTGCGTCGACGCGGCGCGCGCGACGTCCTCCCAGCCCGAGCGCAGCAGGCGCCGCACCGCGAGTTCCGCGCCGAACGGGCGCGTCGCACGCGTCCATACGTAGGCGAACAGCAGCCCGGCGACGCCCGCGAGGTTGCTGTTCAGGAACACGAAGAAATCGGCTTCGTACGCGCTCTGGATGCTGATGAAGGTGGCCGTGTTCACGGCGACGAGCATCGTCACCATGTTGAACTGCGGGCGCGGCAGCAGCGTGCCGATCAGGATGAACGGGCCCGCGAACATCAGCACGAGCATCGCGAAATCGTGCACGTGCGGCAGCACGACGAACAGGTACAGGCCCGCGAACACGACGCTCGCGGCGGTCGACAGGAAGAACTTGAACACCAGCGGCGCCGGCTCGTCGAGCGCGGCGAAAAAGCTGCACGACACGGCCACGAGCGTGACGGCGGCCGCGCCGTCGTGCCAGCCGGACGAGATCCACAGCCAGCACGCGAACACGATCGCGAACACGACGGTCAGCGTCGAGAACAGCATCATCCCGCGATCGAAGAAGCGCTCGGTGCCGCCGAGCCGCCAGTGCCGGTAGCGCGGCTGCCACACGCCCGACTCGTTCGCGATCAGCGCGCGCAGCGAGCGGCAGTCCTGCCAGATGTCGATGACCTGGCGCAGCCGCCACAGCGCATTCGACAGCAGCGCGCCGTCCCAGCTCGCCAGCGCGCTGTCGGGCGGCTGCAGCGCGGCGATGCGCTCGCGCAGGTCGTCCGCGACCGGATCGTGCGCCATGTCGCCGTCGGAGCCGGTCTTGACGGCCGGCAGCGGCGCATCGAACCACTTCGCGGCGTCGGCCAGCAGTGCGTCGAGCGCGGGCGGACGCACGTGCAGGTCGCGCATCAGCGCGATCAAGGGATCGGCGAGCGACGACATCAGCGGCAGGAACAACTGCATCCGGCCCGCGAGCGCCTGCGCGCGCGCGAGCACACGCGGATGCGCATGGTCGTAGCCCAGCTGGCTCAGCAGGAATTCGAGGCCGGTGATCGTCGCGGCGAGCCGCTGCCGGCACGCGGACAGCGCCTTGCCGGCCAGATGCCCGGACAGCGTTTCGCGGCCGTAGAACGCGGCGTCCTTGAACCATGCGTCGGTGCGCTCGATCAGCGTCGGCGCGAGCCGGTTCGGAAACACGGTGCTGCCGACCACGCTCGCGCACACGATGCCGAGCACGATTTCCTCGGTGCGCGCGATCGCGACGTCGAACACCGTGGACGGATCGGTGACGGTCGGCAGCGCGATCAGCGGCATCGTATAGCCGGCGAGCATGAAGACGTAGCTGCGCGCGGTGCGGTCGGAGATCGCGAGGTACAGCAGCGTGCCGCACCAGGTCGCGACGATGATGCTGAACAGGAGCGGCGTCTCGACGAACGGCGGCACGAAGAAGATCGCGGCGGCCGCGCCGAGCGCGGTGCCGAGCGCGCGGTACAGCGCCTTCGAGCGCGTCGCGCCGACGAACGGGTTCGACACGATGTAGACGCTCGCCATCGCCCAATACGGGCGCGGCAACTGGAAATACAGGCCGAGGTACAGCGCCAGCATCGACGCGGCGAACGTCTTGCCCGAGAACAGCCAGTCGCGAAGGCTCGGATAGGTCATGACGCGGAGTCGACGGGGCGGGACGGGTGCGACGCCGAAGGATGCGGATCGGCCGCGTTGAACGCGTTCAGCACGCGCAGCGTCGCTTCGAGATCGGCGCGCGACACGCCCTTTAGCACCTGTGCACGCAGCGCGCGCAGGTCCTCCTCCATCTTCGCGGTGATTGCGCGGCCGGCGGCCGTCAGCGAGATCGTCTTCGCACGGCGATCGTGCGGATCCTCGTCGCGGCGGGCGAGGCCGGCCGCGCACAACTGGTCGAGCAGGCGCACGAGCGACGGCCCTTCGATGCCGACGTGCTCGGCGAGCGTGCCTTGCCGCACGCCTTCGCCGAGGCGGCCGGCGATCAGCAGCGGCGTCGCGCAGGCCTCGGATACGTTGTACGCAGTCAGTACGCCGTCGCTGGTGCGGCGCCACTTGCGCGCGGTGAGCACGAGCAGGCTGCTGACGGCGAGGCGGAGGTCGTGCAGATTGGTCATGGGCGAGATGATAGGGCAAAAACATTCGATAGCAAACTATCGGTTTCGATCATCCGGATGACACTCGGACGACATGCCGCATGCGCACGGCCGGCCCGTCTGAAGCCATCCGGGCGGCGTGCCGGCCATGGTCGGGCGGCAAGGCTGACGATCCCGGGCCGCCGGCGCGCTGACAATATTGAATCGTCAGACGAGAACGGTCCGTCAGCACGGCGCGCGCGTTCAGTAAATTCGAAGCCCCGGCTCGGGAAAAACCGGACTTCGCAAAACGACCGTGGCGTGCAAATCGGGGGCTCTGCAAGCGCGCGGGCGGTTCCATGCGTGTCGACCTCATCCTCGCATGCCGCTCCCCACGTCGCGGCGGCGGCGCTCGACGACGGCAGGATGGTCGGCACGCGGGCGATCCCTGGGCATCGCGCATTCTGCGACGCAGGCGTCCCGCGACGTCCATAAAAGTGCCGGAGGCCCCGTACTCATACGGGCACGCCGATTGCGCCGCCGATTCGACCCATAAGTCCTGCTTTCGCGCGCGATTGCACTAGGACAATATTTTCGGGGTGTCTTTCTGAGCGACCATGCGGAAGCCACGACGGAGACATCGAGATGGGACGGACCGAGGTATCGGCAGGCTGGCGCGACGCGATCGGCGCGGTGCACGGCATCGAGTCGAAATACAAGCGGCTCGTGAAGGCGATCGCCAGCGACATCGAAAACGGCGCGCTCGCGCCGGGCGCACGGCTCGCGCCGCAGCGCGACGTCGCGTCGAGCCTCGGCGTCAGCGTGCAGACCGTCACCAACGCATACAAGGAGCTGGAACGCCAGGGGCTGATCCGCTGCGAGGTCGGCCGTGGCAGCTTCGTGGCCGCGCGCGTGACCGAATCGATGTCGAACTACATCCTCGATACGACCGAGCGCGAACTGGTCGACTTCTCGATCGCCCGCATCGTGCACACGCCGGAACACGATGCCGCGTGGCGCGGCGTATGTGCGGCGCTGGCCGGCACCGACGATCAGCCGTGGATCCGTTCGTTCCGGCCGATCGCCGGCCTCGACGCGCATCGCGACGCCGGCGCCGCGTGGCTCGCGTCGCTGAACATGCCGGTGCATCGCGAATCGCTGCTGGTCACGAACGGCGCGGCGCACGGGATCTTTCTCGCGCTCGCGTCGATCGTCGGGCCGGGCGATACCGTGTTGTGCGAGAGCCTGACCGATCACGGCGTGATCGGCTCCGCGAACGTGCTCGGGTTTACGCTGAAGGGGCTCGAGATGGACGAGCACGGCATTCGTCCCGAACATTTCGAGGAGATGTGCGACGGCGAGCGGATCAGCGCGCTCGTGTGTACGCCGACCCTCAATAACCCGACCGTGTCGCTGATGACCGATTCGCGGCGGCGGTCGATCGCACGCATCGCGACGCGCTACGGCGTGTACGTGATCGAGGACGACGTGTACGGCCCGCTCCCCGAGAAGACGGGCACGCCGATCGCCAGCCTGATTCCGGAGCTCGGCTTCTACTGCACGAGCATGACGAAATCGGTGCTGACCGGGTTGCGCACCGGCTATCTCGCGATGCCGCGGCGGCTCGCGTTGCGCGTCGAGAGCGTGCTGCGCGTGAGCAGCTGGATGGCGACGTCGCCGATCGCGGAAATCGCGACGCGCTGGATCGCCGACGGCACCGCGCGGCGGCTCGTCGAACTGCAGCGCCAGCGGCTCGCCGTGCGCCAGGAGATGGTGAGGGCCGCGCTGGGGCCGTATGTGCTCGGTGCGCACCCGAATGCGCTTTCGGCATGGCTGCGCGTGCCCGACTACTGGCAGGCCGAGCGGCTCGTACGCGAATTGCGCACCCGCAAGATCGCGGTGACGTCGCCCGATCCGTTCCTCGTCGGCGGCACGGAGCGGCCGAATGCGGTGCGCGTGTGCATCGGCGCCGAAACGTCCGATGCCGCATGCAACGCGGCGCTCGAGACGATCGCGGGCGTGTTCGAACAGTATCCGCACCTGAACGATTTCCACTGAACCGGCGGCGCTGCCGCGATGTCGCGCGCAATGTATCAGGACATTCGAAAGCGCGATTTGGAACATTAGACTGGATCGCATCACATTCGTCGCGAGGCGCGCGTTCCATGTCCTTCCTGTCGTTGTCCGACGTCTACCGCGCGCGCCGCCGCCTCGCCGGGCGCGCCGACGGTACGCCGCTCGTCGCGTCCGCCGCGCTGTCCGCGCGTGTTGGCGCACCCGTCCACCTGAAGCTCGAAACGCTGCAGCCGACCGGCAGCTTCAAGCTGCGCGGCGCAACCAACGCGCTCGCGGAACTCGCGGCGCAGGGCGTGACGCGCGTGGTGACTGCGTCGACCGGCAACCACGGCCGCGCGGTCGCGCATGCGGCCCGCGCGCTCGGCATCGACGCGGCCGTCTGCATGTCGTCGCTCGTGCCGGCCAACAAGGTCGAGGCGGTCGCGGCGCTCGGCGCGCGCGTGGTGATCGTCGGCGACAGCCAGGACGATGCGCAGGTCGAAGCGCGGCGCCTCGCGCGCGACGAAGGCCATGCGTACGTGCCGCCGTTCGACGATCCGCGCATCATCGCAGGCCAGGCGACGATCGGCGTCGAGATACTCGAGGCGCTGCCCGATACGGCGACGCTCGTCGTGCCGCTGTCGGGCGGCGGCCTGTTCAGCGGCGTCGCGTTTGCCGCGAAGGCGATCCGGCCGCCGATCGAAGTGATCGGCGTATCGATGGCGCGCGGCGCCGCGATGCACGCGAGCCTCGCGGCCGGCCGCCCGGTCGACGTCGACGAGCAGCCCACGCTGGCCGATTCGCTCGGCGGCGGCATCGGTCTCGACAACCGCTACACGTTCGACATGACGCGCGCGTTGGCCGACGACGTCGTGCTGCTCGACGAGCCGTCCATCGCGCGCGGCATCGCGCATGCGTATCGGGAAGAGCGGCTCGTCGTCGAAGGCGCCGGCGCGGTCGGCCTCGCCGCGTTGCTGGACGAGCGGATCGTGCGCCGCGACCGCAGCGGCCCGATCGTGGTCGTCGTGAGCGGCGCGAACATCGACATGGCCGTGCATCGCCGGCTCGTTTCGGAGCACTGACATGGCCCATCCCGTCACTTTGCTGGGTCAGGCGCAACTGCGTGCGCTGGTGCCTCTCGATCTGGCCGCGATCGACCAGGTCGAGGCCGCATTCGCGTCGCTCGCGACCGACGCGGTCGTGATGCCGCCGATCCTGAATCTCGCGCTGCCGGAGCGCCACGCCGAAGTGGACGTGAAGACGGCGTACCTGCCGCGTTTCGACAGCTTCGCGATCAAGGTCAGCCCGGGCTTCTTCGACAACCCGTCGCTCGGGCTGCCGAGCCTGAACGGGCTGATGCTCGTGCTGTCGGCGCGCACCGGCCTGACCGAGGCCGTGCTGCTCGACAACGGCTACCTGACGGCTGTACGCACCGCGGCGGCCGGCGCGGTGGCCGCGCGCCGGCTCGCGCGGGCCGATGCGCACCGCGCGGCGATCGTCGGCGCGGGTGAGCAGGCGCGGTTGCAGCTCGCCGCGCTGATGCTCGTGCGCGACATCACGCACGTGACGGTGTGGGCGCGCGATACCGCGCGGGCCACCGCATTCGCGGCCGACGTGCGCGCGGCGCACGGCATCGATGCGACGGTCGCGCGCTCGGTGCATGCGGCGCTGGCCGACGCGGACATCGCGGTGACGACCACGCCGAGCCGCGCACCGCTCGTGCACGCGGAAGACCTGCATCCCGGGCTGCACGTGACGGCGATGGGTTCGGACGCCGATTACAAGACCGAACTCGCGCCGTCGGTGTTTGGCGCGGCACGCTATTTCTGCGACCGGCTGCAGCAGACCCGCGTGGCCGGCGAACTCGCGCACGCGATCGCGGCCGGGGCCGTCGCAGCCGACGCCGTGTTTCCCGAACTCGGCGAAGTGATCGCCGGCCGCCGCGACGGCCGCACGCATCGCGACGACATCACGATCTGCGACCTGACCGGCACCGGCGCGCAGGACACAGCGATTGCCGTGCTCGCGCTGCAACGCGCCCGCGCGGCGGAAGTGGGCACGATTTTTCACAACGACCTCACGACTTGAGAGGAGACAGATGTCCGCAGTCATCGAAACCCAGAACGCCGCGCCGCGTCTCGCGTTTGCGCGCAGCGAATATGCCGCGCGCATCGCGAAGACGCGCGCGGCGATGGAGCGGGCCGGCATCGACCTGCTGATCGTCACCGATCCCACCAACATGGGCTGGCTGACCGGCTATGACGGCTGGTCGTTCTACGTGCACCAGTGCGTGCTGCTGGCGCTGGACGGCGAACCCGTGTGGTTCGGCCGCGGCCAGGACGCGAACGGCGCGAAGCGCACCGCGTTCATGGCGCACGAGAATATCGTCGGCTATCCAGATCATTACGTGCAGTCGACCGCGCGCCACCCGATGGATTACCTGTCGACCGAGGTGATTGCGGCGCGCGGCTGGAGTACGCTGCGCATCGGCGTCGAGCTCGACAACTACTACTTCAGCGCGGCGGCGTACGCGTCGCTGCAAAAGCATCTGCCGGCCGCGCGCTGGCTCGATGCGACCGCGCTCGTCAACTGGCAGCGCGCGGTGAAGTCGCCGCGCGAGATCGAGTACATGCGTGTGGCCGCGCGCATCGTCGAGCGGATGCATGCGCACATCGTCGAGACGATCGAGCCGGGCATGAAGAAAAGCGACCTGGTCGCGCAGATCTATGCGACCGGCATCGGCGGCGCGGACGGCATCGGCGGCGATTATCCGGCGATCGTCCCGCTGCTGCCGACCGGCGCGGACGCGGCCGCGCCGCACCTGACCTGGGACGACTCGACATTCTCGCGCGGCGCCGGCACGTTCTTCGAGATTGCCGGCTGCTATCGGCGCTATCACTGCCCGCTGTCGCGCACCGTCTATCTCGGCAAGCCGCCCGCGCACTTCATCGAAGGCGAGCGCGCTGTGGTCGAGGGCATCGAAGCGGGACTCGCGGCCGCGAAGCCGGGCAACGTGTGCGAGGACATCGCGAACGCATTCTTCGCGGTGTTGCGCCGCGCGGGGATCGAGAAGGACAGCCGCTGCGGCTATCCGATCGGCGCGAGCTATCCGCCCGACTGGGGCGAGCGCACGATGAGCCTGCGTCCGGGCGACCGTACGGTGCTCGAACCCGGCATGACGTTCCATTTCATGCCCGGGCTGTGGCTCGACGACTGGGGGCTGGAGATCACGGAAAGCATCCTGATCACCGAGACCGGCGTCGAGACGTTCTGCAACGTGCCGCGCAAGCTGTTCGTGAAGGAGTAGGCGATGCGTGCTTCCCCGATTACGCCGACCGTCGATTTCGACGCGGACGGCGAACAGCACGGCTTCCTGAAGCTGCCTTACTCGCGCGACGATTCTGCGTGGGGCGCGATCATGATTCCGGTGACCGTCGTGAAGCGCGGCGACGGGCCGACGGTGTTGCTGACCGGCGGCAATCACGGCGACGAATACGAAGGGCCGGTCGCGCTGTCGAAGCTCGCGGGTTCGCTGAAGGCGGCCGACGTGACCGGCCGCGTGATCGTCGTGCCGTTCATGAACTACCCGGCGTTCCGCGCCGGTTGCCGCACGTCGCCGATCGATGCCGGCAACCTGAACCGCAGCTTCCCGGGCCGGCCGGACGGCACCGTGACCGAGAAGATCGCCGATTACTTCCAGCGCCACCTGCTGCCGCTCGCGACGCACGTGCTGGACATTCACGCGGGCGGCCGCACGCTCGACTTCGTGCCGTTCGCAGCGATTCACGTGCTGGAAGACCGCGAGCAGCAAGCGCGCTGCGAGCGCGCGATGCGCGCGTTCGGCGCGCCGTATTCGATGCGCATGCTGGAACTCGACAGCATCGGCCTTTACGACAGCGCGGCGGAAGAAGCCGGCAAGGTGTTCGTGTCGACCGAGCTGGGCGGCGGCGGCACGTCGACGGCGGCGAGCGTCGCGATCGCCGAGCGCGGCGTGCGCGGCTTTCTCGCGCATGCCGGCGTGCTCGCGCGGCGCGAAGGCGAGCGCGCCGGCGCGGGCGGCGCGCCGCGTACGACGACGCTGCTCGACATGCCGGACGGCGCTTGCTACACGACCAGCGAGCATCGCGGCCTGCTCGAGATGTGCGTCGATCTCGGCAGCGAGGTCGAAGCCGGCGACGTGCTCGCGCGCGTACATGACATCGACCGCACGGGCGTCACGCCGGTCGAGTACGTCGCACGGCGGCGCGGGCTGCTCGCCGCGCGGCATTTTCCGGGCATCGTGCAGACGGGCGACACGATCGCGGTGGTGGCCGACATCGTCGAGCGCAACATCCCGGTGGCGGCCTGGAGCGACGCATAACGTGGTCAAGCTCGACCGATACGACCTCGCGATCCTGCGCCTGCTCGAGCGCGACGGGCGCATCACGAAGTCGAAGCTCGCCGAGGCCGTGAACCTGTCGATTTCGCCGGCGTGGGAGCGCGTGCGCAAGCTCGAGGAAAGCGGCGTGATTCGCGGCTATCGCGCGGACGTCGACTGGATCGGCGCGTTCTCCGGCAGCCGCATCGTCGTCGAGGTGACGCTGTCGCGGCACACCGCGCCCGACATGCGGCGCTTCGAGGATCGTGTGGCCGCGGCGCCCGAGGTCGCGCAGTGCTATGCGACTGGCGGCGGCGTCGACTACGTGCTGCACGTGATCGCGCGCGACATCGACCATTACCAGCGCTTCATCGATGCGTTGCTGATGGAAGACCTCGGCATCGAGCGCTACTTCACGTACATCGTGACGAAGGTGGTGAAGTGCGGATCCGGCGGCGCGCCGGACTGGCTGTGAAAGTTCGCGCCGGCACGCGGCAATACGGAAAAAACCGGCATTTCCGGCGGTGCAAACCGAAATTTCCGCATGCGCGGGCGCGACACAATGAAGTCCGTGCCCACCAACGAGGAGACGCAGCATGCTGCCCGGACACCCTGTTCTGTTCAAGTCGACTTGCTACGTCGACGGTCGCTGGATCCACAGCGATAGTGCCGCGACGGTCGCCGTCGTGAACCCCGCCGATCAGGCGGTGATCGGCCACGTGCCGATGCTCGAACGCGCGCAGATCGTCGCGGCCGTCGACGCCGCGCAGCGCGCCTACGGAACCTGGCGCTGGACGCCGCAAGCGGTGCGCAGCGCGGCGTTGCTGCGCTGGCATGCGCTGATCCTGCGTCACGTCGACGATTTGGCCGCGCTGCTGTCGCTGGAACAGGGCAAGCCGCTGGCCGAAGCACGCGGCGAGATCCGCTATGCGGCGAGCTTCGTCGAATGGTTCGCGAACGAGGCGAAGCGTGTGGCCGGTCGCACGATTCCGACCCACATCGACGGCGCGCATCTCGGTACCGTGATGGAGCCGGTCGGCGTCGCGGCGCTGATCACGCCGTGGAATTTCCCGGCCGCGATGATTACGCGCAAGGCGGCGGCCGCGATCGCGGTCGGTTGCACCGTGGTCGTGAAGCCCGCGCACGAAACGCCGTTCTCGGCGCTCGCGCTCGCGCAGCTCGCCGACGAGGCCGGCTTCCCGGCCGGCGTGTTCAACGTGGTGCTCGGCGAGCCGCAGATGGCGATGGAAACGCTGGTCGGCGACGCGCGCGTGCGTGCGGTGAGCTTCACCGGCTCGACGCGCGTCGGCCGGCTCGTGACCGAAACCGCCGCGAAGGCCGGCATCCGCAAGATCGCGCTCGAACTGGGCGGCAATGCGCCGTTCATCGTGACCGAGGATGCGGATGTCGATGAGGCGGTGCGGATTGCCGTCGGCGCGAAATTCCAGACGTCCGGCCAGGACTGCTGCGCGGCGAACCGGATACTCGTCGCGCGCCCGCTGTACGACACGTTCGTCGAACGGTATGCGAACGCGGTGCGCGCGCTGAAGACGGGGCCGGCGTTCGAGCAGGGCGTGGACGTCGGTCCGCTGATGCATCAGGCCGCGTTCGATGCGACGGTGGCGCGCGTCGACGATGCGCGAGCGCAAGGCGCGCGCATCGTCGCGGGCGGGCGGCCGCATGCGCTCGGCGGCTGGTTCTACGAGCCGACCGTGATCGCGGATGCCGCCCCCGGCATGCGTGTGGTCGACGAAGAGAACTTCGCGCCGATCTCGGCCGTCAGCGCGTTCGACACGCTCGACGAAGCCGTCGAAACGGCCAACGACACCGAGTACGGCCTCGCCGCCTACGTATGCGCGACGCGCATCGACACGATCTTCCAGCTCGTGCGGCGGCTCGATTTCGCGATGGTGTCGGTCAACGGCGTGAAATTCACCGGCGCGCCGATTCCGTTCGGCGGGATGAAGGCGTCGGGCCTCGGGCGCGAAGGCGGCACCGAGGGCTTCGAGCCGTTCACCGAAACCAAGTACTTCTGCCTCGGCAATCTCGGCCTGCCGGTTGCGGCGACGGCCTGACCCATTCAAAGGAGCACATCATGCAAAAATCGATCGACGCACTGCTGCGCGAGGACCGCGCCCACTTCATGCACCCGTCGACGCACGCATACGACCACGAGACCGGCGCGCTGCCGGGCAAGATCGTGCGCGGCGGCGAGGGCATCCGCATCGAGGATCACCAGGGCAAGCGCTATATCGACGCGTTCGCCGGCCTCTACTGCGTGAACATCGGCTACGGCCGCACCGAAGTCGCCGACGCGATGTACGAACAGGCGAAGCAGCTCGCGTACTACCACACGTACGTCGGCCACGCGTCGGACGCGATCATCGAGCTGTCGTCGCGCATCATCGACTGGTCGCCGGCGGGGATGAAGAAGGTCTATTACGGGATGTCGGGTTCCGACGCGAACGAGACGCAGGTCAAGCTCGTCTGGTACTACAACAACGTGCTCGGCCGCCCGAACAAGAAGAAGATCATCTCGCGCGAACGCGGCTATCACGGCTCGGGCATCGTGACGGGCAGCCTCACCGGCCTGCCGAGTTTCCACCAGCATTTCGACCTGCCGATCGATCGCGTGAAGCATACGGTGTGTCCGCACTGGTATCGCAAGGCGCCGGCCGGCATGAACGAAGCGCAGTTCGTCGCGTACTGCGTCGACGAACTCGAGAAGCTGATCGCACGCGAAGGCGCCGACACGATCGCCGCCTTCATCGCGGAGCCGGTGATGGGCACGGGCGGCATCATCGAACCGCCCGCCGGCTACTGGCCCGCGGTCCAGGCCGTGCTGCGCAGGCACGACATCCTGCTGATCTCCGATGAAGTCGTGTGCGGGTTCGGGCGTCTCGGCTCGAAGATGGGCGCGCAGCACTTCGGGATCGAGCCCGATCTGATCACGGTCGCGAAGGGCCTGACGAGCGCCTATGCGCCGCTGTCGGGCGTGATCGTCGGCGAGAAGGTGTGGGACGTGATCGCGCGCGGCTCGCAGGAGCACGGGCCGATGGGGCACGGCTGGACGTATTCGGGCCATCCGGTATGCGCGGCCGCCGCGCTCGCGAACCTCGCGATCCTGGAGCGCGAGAACCTGGTCGGCAACGCGGCCGACGTCGGCGGGTACTTCGGCGCGAAGCTGCGCGACGCATTCGATGCGCATCCGCTCGTCGGCGAGGTGCGTAGCGTCGGCATGCTGGCCGCGCTCGAGTTCATGGCCGACAAGGACGCACGCACGCCGTTCGATCCCGCACTGAAGATCGGTGCGCAGGTGTCCGCGGCCGCATTGCAGCGCGGCGTGATCGCGCGTGCGATGCCGCATGGAGACATTCTCGGTTTTGCGCCGCCGCTCGTGATGACGCGGGAAGAGGCTGACGAGATCGTCGCGATCGTCAAGGATGCAGTGGACGAGGTCGCCGAGCGGAACCTGTCGACCGTCGCGTGATGTTCAAGCGGCCCTGATGCGCGCTCCGGCGCGCGAGGCGACGCCGCCGCATGCAAGTGCGGCGGCGTTTTTTTTTGCCGATACGGTCTGGAAAAGCCGTCGGTGCATCGCCTGCGGTGCACGTCGGCTACCGACCGTCCCTCAGTAATCCCACACGACCGGAACGAAACGGAACCCGTCTCCGTGTCTTGCAATATGGCCGATGGACGGGAACGCGACATGGGCCGCGGCGAGCAGCGCGCCGGAGTCCGCGGCTTCGTTGAACAGCGCGATACGCACGTCGACCGCCGCGTCCGGATCGTGTTCGAAGCCGTTTTGCCAGTCGGGATGGTCGAAGTTGATCTCGAAAATCGCGTCGCCCGCGAACGTCAGCCTTTCTCCGTTCGATGCGACGTCGACCACGCAGTGCCCCGGCGTATGGCCGCCCGTCACCCGCGCCGACACGTCCGCGGCGACTTCCACGGTCCGGTCGAACTGCACGATGTTTTCGCCATAGAGTTCCACGAACCGCGCCGCTGCCTTGCGCAGCGCGGGCGGAACGGTTTCCGGCATCACCGTCTTGCTGAAGTCGGGATTTTTCCAGAACGCCACTTCCGCGGCCGATACGTGAATGCGGACGTCCGGGCGCAGCTTTGCCTTGACGCCGTCGACGTTCAGCCCGCCGACATGGTCCATGTGCATGTGCGTGATCACGATATCGGTGATCGCGGCCAGGTCGATGCCGGCCGATTCCAGACGCATGACCGAGCGCCCGGCGCGCGTGAAGTATTCGAAGCCGTCGCCTACGCCCGAGTCGATCAGGATCAGACGGTCGCCGCTGCGCACGAGCGCGATGTTGAGCGCCCAGTCGAACATGTCGCGTTGCAGGAAGCGGCCGTCGAACCATGCGTTGCGGTCCGCTTCGCTCACATTGGTCGACATGGTGGAAGTCGGCAGCGGCAGCACGCCGTCGCTGATCAGCACGACGTCGACCTCGCCGATGCGCACGGCGTAACGGGACGAAACGAGCTCGCCCGAACCTTCGTTGCCCAGGTAGGCGATGACGGGCTGGACGTTGCGGATGGGTGCGTTCATGTTCAGTAATCCTGTTCGTCGAGTGGGGATCGAGCCGCGCGACGCCGCGCGGTTCGCGAGCGCGATCGTGACGGTCGCGCGCTTCGGTTCGACCGGATTTCGATCGAGCGTCGCCAGCGATTGTAGTGACGGCCGACACACGCCAACAGCGCTGCACGCGTGCACATCGTGTTGTCCGGGCGACAACAATCCGTCAGCGGGGCTTCACCGCTCGAAATGCACATCGCCCGCCGTCCGTTGCCGGACGGCGGGCGATGCAATGGATGCCGTTTATGGGAAGCCGGGCGCCGCCGGCGCGCGGGTCAGCCCGGCTGGCCGGGAAGGGTGTCGCCGCGCAGCGAACACCCGCGCGTCTCGATCACCGCCAGCAGCGCGATCAGCCCGACCGCGCAGGCGGCCATCATGTAGTAAGCGGGGATCAGCGCGTTGCCGGTCTTGCCGATCAGCCAGTCGTTGACGATCGGCGCGGTGCCGCCGAACAGCGACGTCGACACGTTGTACGCGATCGCCATGCCCGCATACCGGACGTGGGTCGGGAACATCGCCGGGAACATCGCGGAAATGGTGGCGAGCTGCGGCACGTAGAGCACGCCGAGCACCGCGAAGCCGATGAAGGCGCCGAGCGGACCGTGCGTCATCAGCGTGAACATCGGCACGGCCGCGACGAACAGCCCGACGAGCGAGATCCACCACATCGTCTTGCGGCCGACGCGGTCCGACAGCCAGCCGGCGAACGGCAGCAGCACCATCATCGCGAGCATGCCGATCAGCGGAATCAGCAGCGACATGTTCTCGCTGACGCCGAGCTCCTTGTGCATGTAGGTCGGCATGTACGCGAGCAGCACGTAGTTGACGACGTTCAACGCGACGACGAGCCCGCCGAGCAGCACCAGCGGCTTCGCGTAGCGCACCAGCAGCAACCGGATCGGCAGCGCGGCGGCGACGTTTTTCTCGCGGCGGTGCGCCTGTTCCTCGAGTTCGCGGAACACCGGCGTTTCCTCGAGGCGCGAGCGCAGATAGAAGCCGATCAGGCCGAGCGGCGCCGCGACCAGGAACGGCAGGCGCCAGCCCCACGCATGCATCGCCGAATCGCCGAGCAGCAGCGCGAAGCCGAGCATCAGGAACGCGCCGAGCGAGAAGCCGGCGAGCGTCGCGAATTCAAGGAAGCTGCCGCACAGGCCGCGCCGCGAATCGGGCGCGTATTCGGCGATGAAGGTGGCTGCACCCCCGTATTCGCCGCCGGTCGAGAACCCCTGCACCATGCGCAGCACGATCAGCGCGGCCGGGGCGAGCCAGCCGGCCGTCGCGTAGCTCGGCAGCAGGCCGACGAGCAACGTCGCGCCCGACATCGTCAGGACCGTCAGCGCGAGCACGCGCTTGCGGCCCAGCCGGTCGCCGAGCGGCCCCCAGAACAGGCCGCCGAGCGGGCGGATCAGGAACGAGATCGCGAACGTGCCGAGTGCGAACAGCGTCGCGCTCGCGGTGTTGCCGGGAAACAGCGCGGCGGAAATATACGCGAGACCGTACGCGTAAATACCGTAATCGAACCATTCGGTCGCATTGCCGAGGGCGGCGGCCGCGATCGCGACCCGCGGCAGACAGTGCGGCTCGTCGCCGCGTTGGATGGTCGCGTCGTCGGGAGTCGACGACGCGGCGGAAACTGAAGTCCACGATGGCACGTATCGCATGAGGGATCCTCGCTATCAGCATGCGCCCGGGCGGGCGCCGACGAGGATCAAAGTAATCCCGCCAATTTGCGATGCCCGATGTCATAGGACGATGTGGGGATCGGGGTTTTCCCGTGCCGGGGCGGGGCGGCCCGCGCAGGCCGCGGCTGGCACTTCGCGGCGCCGGGCGGCGAACGGCGGTAAGCTGCGCGCTGCCGCGCAGGATTCGTCGGACCGTGCAGTGCGTGGCGTCCCTTTTTTCACCATCCATCAGGAGCGCATATCGTGGCGACTTACATCGTTTTTACGCGGGAAAGCACCCAGGACCAGCGCGAGCTCGACACCTATTCGAGCCAGGTCGGTGCGACCCTTGCCGGCCATCCGGTGAAGGTGCTCGCCGCATATGGGCCGCAGGAGATTCTCGAGGGGGACGGCCCGGAAGGCGTCGTGATCGTCGAGTTCCCGTCGAAGGAGGCCGCGCACGCGTGGTATCACGGCTCCGAATACCAGCGGGTCGTCCAGCACCGGTTCAAGGGCGCCCGCTATCGCGCGGTGCTGGTCGAGGGCGTCTGAGCGCGGCCGCGCGCCGTTACCGGACGTGCGGCTGCAACGCCCGCAACCAGTACGCGACGGCCACCGCCCCGCCGTCCGGCGTACCGATCGCCCGCTCGCCCAGATAGCTTGCCCGCCCCGCGCGCGGCGCCATGCGCGCCGTTTCCTGCGCACCTTGCTCGGCCGCTTCGACGGCCGCCGTCCATGCGCTCGGGGGATCGCGATCGCTGTCCAGCGCGCGGCCGAATGCGTCGACGGCCGGCACCAGCGCATCGAGCATCGTCCGGTCGCCCGCCCGCGCGCCGCCGAGTTCGCCGATCGAATCCACCGCCGCTCGGAATGCCGCGGCCCAGTCGCGCGGCGACGGCTCGGCGATGTCGGCCAGCCGGCGCGACGCGCGCAGCAGCGCGGTCGCATAGAACGGCCCGGAACTGCCGGCGATCGCGCGGCGCAACGCGGCGCCGAGCGCCGCGAGCGCACCGGACGGCGTGCCGTACGCGGTGTCGGGCAATTCGAGGATCGCCTGCGCGGCGCGCCGCATGCTCGCGCCGAGATCGCCGTCGCCGGCTGCCGCATCGAGATCCGTCAGCGTCTGCTCGTGGTCGATCAGCGTCTGCGCCACGGCGTGCAGCGCCGGTTGCAGGCGCGCGGCCCACGCGCGGCCGGCCGCATCGAGCGGCGGCTGCGGCGCGTCCTGCGACGCGGCCGCGGCCACGCGGATCCGCGCGTTCACGAGGCCGCCGCCCGGCCATGCGCGCGCCTGCGTCGGTGCATCGAGCAGCGCCGCGCGCTCGTCGTTCAGCCGCAGCACCGAGATCGAACAGCCGGGCATGTTCAGCGCGGACAGGAACGTGCCGGCCCATGCGCGGGCGACGACGATCCCGCGCCGGCTCAGGTTGTCGAACGCGGCGCGCAGCATGATCGCGAGCTCCATGTCCGGCGTCGCGCCGAGGCCGTTGACGAACAGCGCAACGCGTTCGTCGCGATCGAGCACGAGATCGGCAACGATGCTCGACAACAGCGTGTCGGCCAGCGCATCGGCCGGCAGCGGCGCGCGGCGCTCGACGCCTTTCTCGCCGTGGATGCCGAGGCCCAGCTCGATCTCGTGATCGGCGAGGCTGAAGCCCGACTTGTCGGCGCCCGGGATCGTACAGCCGTCGAGCGCGACACCCATCGTGCCGAGCTCGGCCGCCGCGTCGCGCGCGATGCTCGCGACGCGGGCAAGCGGCAACCCGCGCGCGGCGGCAGCGCCCGCTAGCTTGTGGATCAGCACGGTACCGGCGATCCCGCGTCGTTGGCCGCGCTCGACGCGGCCGCGCAGCGACACGTCGTCGGCGACGATGACGGTTTCGACCGGAATGCCTTCCGCGCGCGCGAGCTCGGCGGCGAGCCCGAAATTGAGCCGGTCGCCGGTGTAGTTCTTCACGATCAGCAGCGCGCCGTTCGGGCCGGCGCTCGCGCGGATCGCGGCGAGCACGGCGTCGGTCGACGGCGACGTGAACACTTCGCCGCACACGGCCGCGCTCAACATCCCTTCGCCGACATAGCCGCCGTGCGCGGGCTCATGGCCGCTGCCGCCACCGGACAGGATCGCGACCGGCCGCTGCGACGGCTCGGGCAGCGGCTGGCGGACGAGCACGTGCTCGTCGCCGAGGATCGCGAGATGCGGCGATTGCCGCGCGATGCCTTCCAGCATTTCTCGCACGACGTCGGACGGGCGGTTCACAAGCTTTTTCATGGCGACGGATTCCGGACGGGTGAACAGGGCTCGGCCGGGCGCGCACGCGCGCCGGACGACTTTCGTTTTCGTGTTGCGGAAGATCGTACGTGACCGGTTGCCGTTGCCGACGCTCGCATGGCGGGCGACCGGCGCGGATCGGGCAACGAAGCGTACGCTTCGCGCCACGATACATCAGGTTCGGACGTTGCGACATGGATCGCGATGCCATGGCGCCGGAGCGGAACGGCGGCGCGCGCTGGCGCCGCTATTTCAGCGCGGAGATCGCCTTCGCGCGAATCAGCCGCGCACGCAGCACGTTGCGGCTGATGCCGAGCAGCTGCGCGGCCCGGATCTGGTTGCGGTGACTGAATTCGAACGCGACACGCATTACCGTGTCCTCGATACGTTCGAACAGGTTGCCGTGCCCGCCGTCGAACAGGTCGCGCAGCGCGTGTTCGAGCGCTGCCTGCGCGTCGGCGGACGAATCGGCTGCCGGCGCGGAAACGGCCGGCAGGCACGGCGGCGCGATGTGCAGGTCGGTGTCCTGCAGCGCATCGTGGCGGCTCACCAGCAGCGCGTGATGGATCACGTTCTCCAGTTCGCGGATATTGCCGGGCCAGCCGTGTGCCTCGAGCCGGTGCTCGGCGCGCGCATCGATGCGGCGCGGCCCGCCGCCGAGCCGGTCGCGGTAAATGTCGAAGAAGTGGCGCGCGAGCGGCAGGATGTCGCCCGGGCGGTCGCGCAATGGCGGGACCGCGAGCTGCACGACGTTGAGCCGGTAGAACAGGTCGCCGCGAAACCGCCCGGCCGCGACCGCCTGCTGCAGGTCGACGTTGGTGGCCGCGACCACCCGTACGTCGACCGGAATGCCCGTGCGCGAACCGAGCCGCACGACCTCGCGCTCCTGCAGCACGCGCAGCAGCTTCACCTGCATCGCGAGCGGCAGGTCGCCGATTTCGTCGAGAAACAGCGTGCCGCCGTGCGCGGCTTCGAACCAGCCGGGCTTCGCGCTGAACGCGCCCGTAAACGCGCCTTTCTCGTGACCGAACAGTTCGCTGTCGACGAGCGTTTCGGAGAAGGCGCCGCAGTTCACCGCGACGAACGGCCCGTCGCGACGCGCGCCGAGCGCGTGCACGTGGCGCGCGATCAGTTCCTTGCCGGTGCCCGTCTCGCCGACGATCAGCACGTTCGCGTCGCTCGGCGCGACGCGGCGAACTTGTTCGAGCAGCGCGAGCGAACGCGGATCGGCGAACACCAGCGCATGTGCGCGGGCCGGCGCGTGACGTTCGGGCAACGTGAGCACCGGCGCCGCGTGCTCGGCGGGCTGAAGTCCGGCCGGGTCGCGGGACGCGGTGACGACGCGAAGGTTGAGCGGGCGCGGCGATGCGGAAATGGAAGTCATGGCGATGAACCGTTGGATGGCCGGGCAAAGCGGGCCCGTGCCGGCGGGCGCCGCGGTCTGGCTGCGGCGTAGTCAGCAGAGTGTTGAACGTTTCGCCGCGCGCGAAAAGCATCGATTTCTGATAACCAAAGCGCGATTGCTGCGGAACCTGCAATGGCGCGCACGAGCGGCGGTGCGACGACGTCCAAGCATCGAATTCGACGCTGGCGCGCGCGATGCGTTGCTGCCTGATCAGCAGTGCATCAGCAAATCCGCTGCGCACGGTTCATCGTGGTGCGGAATATCGATGTGACGCGTGAGTCGGGATGCTTGCCACTATCGCGCATTTGGCGGAACGCCAGTTCCGGCAGGCGATAGTGAAAAACTTCGTGATCCGGATGAAATTTCCTTCACGCATCCGCGCCAATGGCACGCTCCTTGCTGACCCGAACCGGTATCGCCGCCCTGCACGCGGCTTCACCACGGGAACGCATCGCATGAGCCACCCCCTCAACGTCGTCGCGATATCGGGCAGCCTGCAGCGGCCGTCGCGCACGCTGGCGCTGACCGACGCGATCGTCACGGCGCTCGGCGCCGCGCTGCCGATCGACGCGCGGCGGATCGAACTCGGCGAGATCGGCAGCCGGCTGGCCGGCGCGCTCACGCGCGCGCAGGTGCCGGCCGATCTCGATGCGCTGATCCGCGCGATCGAGACGGCCGATGCGCTCGTCGTCGCGAGCCCGGTGTATCGCGCGTCGTACACGGGCCTCTTCAAGCATCTGTTCGACCTCGTGCGCCACGACGCGCTCGTCGACGTGCCGGTGCTGCTCGCGGCCACCGGCGGCAGCGAGCGTCATGCGCTCGTGATCGACCACCAGCTGCGCCCGCTGTTCAGCTTCTTCCAGGCGCGCACGCTGCCGATCGGCGTGTACGCGTCCGAGGGCGATTTCGACCGGTACCAGATCGCCAGCCAGGCGTTGCGCGGGCGCATCGCGCTCGCCGTCGACCGTGCGGTGCCGCAACTGCGCCCGCACGCGCTTTCCGCCGCGGCCGCGTAAGCCGCTTTTTCGTTTCCCCTTCGACCAGGACATTTTCATGAGCCTTCCCGACCCTTCCGCCGACGGCGTCAAATTCGCGTACTGGGTGCCGAACGTCAGCGGCGGCCTCGTCGTCAGCACGATCGAGCAACGCACCGACTGGAGCCTCGAATACAACCAGAAGCTCGCGCGCACGGCCGAAGCGGCCGGCTTCGACTATGCGCTGAGCCAGATCCGCTTCACGGCCGGCTACGGCGCCGAATACCAGCACGAATCGGTGTCGTTCAGCCAGGCGCTGCTGCATGCGACGACCAAGCTCAAAGTGCTCGCGGCGATCCTGCCGGGGCCGTGGCATCCGGCCGTGGTTGCGAAGCAGCTCGCGACGATCGATCACATCTCGAACGGGCGCATCGCGATCAACGTCGTGAGCGGCTGGTTCAAGGGCGAATTCACCGCGATCGGCGAGCCGTGGCTCGAGCACGACGAACGCTATCGGCGCTCGAAGGAATTCATCCAGGCGCTCAAGGGCATCTGGACGCAGGACAACTTCACGTTCAAGGGCGACTTCTACCGCTTCAACGATTACACGCTGAGCCCGAAGCCGGTGCAGAAGCCGCATCCGGAAATCTTCCAGGGCGGCAGCTCGCGCGCGGCGCGCGACAACGCGGCGAGCGTGTCGGACTGGTATTTCACGAACGGCAATACGCCGGAGAACCTGAAGGCGCAGATCGACGACATTCGCGCGAAGGCGGCCGCGAACAACCATCGCGTGCGTATCGGCGTCAATGCGTTCGTGATCGCGCGCGACACCGAGGAAGAAGCGCGGGCCGTGCTCGACGACATCATCCGGCATGCGCACGTCGAAGCCGTGCACGCGTTCGGCGATGCGGTGAAGGAGGCCGGCAAGGCGTCGCCCGAAGGCGAGGGCAACTGGGCGAAATCGACGTTCGAGGATCTCGTGCAGTACAACGACGGCTTTCGCACGAACCTGATCGGCACGCCGCAGCAGATCGCCGAGCGGATCGTCGCGCTGAAGGCGATCGGCGTCGATCTCGTGCTGGCCGGCTTCCTGCACTTCATCGAGGAAGTGGAATACTTCGGCCGGCGCGTGCTGCCGCTCGTGCGCGAACTGGAGGCGCGTCGGCAGGCCGTTGCCGCGTGACGCCTGTCCGACGCACGCGCGCGGGCCGCGATCGCGCAGGGCCGCGCGACGGCGTGACGTTCACGCGACGCCCGCCAGCCTCGATGCCTCGATCACCATCTGCACGCCGAGACTGCCGAGGATGATGCCCATCGCCCAGCGCTGCGCGAGCAGCAGCGTCGGGCGGCCGTGCAGGAACGTCGCGAGGCTGCTCGAGCAGAGCGCCACCAGCCCGTTGGCGGACGCGAACGCGGCGATCAGCAGCGAGCCGAGAAACAGCGACTGGCCGAACACGCTACCTTGCCCGTAATCGATGAACTGCGGCAGCAGCGACACGAACAGCATCGCGAGCTTCGGGTTCAGCACGCTGGTCGTCGCGCCCATCGCGAGCAGCCGCAGCGGTTGCTCGGTGGGCAGCGCCTTCACCTCGAACGGCGAGCGGCCGCCGGGCCGCACCGCCTGCCATGCGAGGTACAGCAGATAGGTTGCCCCGACCGCGCCCAGCACGCTGCCTGCATAGGGCACGCTCATGAACAGCGTCGTGATGCCGAATGCGGCGGCGAACATGTAGAACAGGTAGCCGATCATCACGCCGGCGAGCGAAATGAGCCCGGCCGCCCGCCCCTGTGCGATCGAGCGCGACATCACGTAGACCATGTTCGGCCCCGGCGTGACCGCGAGCATGCCGCCGATGACGAGAAACCCGTAGAGCGATCCGGACGTGTGCATGTTTTCCGCTTCCTGCATCGAATGAGTGCTGATGGCGTCGATTGTCCGGCGATGGAGGTGAACAGTAAAACGGGATAAACTGAATCGATTGATCAGTTTTTCTGAATCGACATGAAGAAGCTCGACCTCGATGTGCTCGCGATGGTGGTGGCCGTCGCGGAATCCGGATCGTTCGCGCAGGGCGCGCAGGCCGTGCACCGGTCGCCGTCGGCGGTGAGCATGCAGATCAAAACGCTGGAAGATGCGCTCGGCAAGCCGCTGTTCATCCGCGACACGCGTAACGTGACGGCGACCGACGACGGCAGGATGCTCGCCGATTACGGCCGCCGGATGCTCGCGATGCGCGACGAGGCGTGGGCGTCGGTCGTGCGTCCGGAGATGCGTGGCCGCGTGACGATCGGCGTGCCCGACGACTACATCTCGTCGCTGCTGCCGCAGGTGCTCGGCAAGTTCGCCGCGATGCATCCGCGCGTGGAAGTGCGCGTGATCGGCCAGCCGAGCAGCGCGCTCGTGCCGATGCTGAAGGACAACACGGTCGACCTCGCATGCCTCACGCGAATCAAGGGCGTGACGGGCGAGCTGATCCGGATGGAGCCGCTCGTCTGGGCCGGCTCGGCGAAACGCGACGTGTGGGAAGAGCGGCCGCTGCCGGTGGCGTTTTTTACGCACGGCGGCAGCATGGCCCGCGATCACGCGGTCAGGGCGCTGAACCGGCGGAAGATTCCGTACCGGATGTCATACGAAAGCCCGAGCTTTCTCGGCCTGCTCAGCATGGTCGAGGCCGGCCTCGCCGTCGCGCCGCTCGCACGCTGCTGCGTGCCCGATCACCTGTTGCAGCTGACGGAGAGCCACGGGCTGCCGTCGCTCGGCGAACTCGAGGTCGTGCTCGCCCGCAGCGCGCAGTCCGCGCGCCCGCCGTGCGATTATCTCGCCGAGCAGATTCTCGGCGAATGGCGCACCTGACCGGCCCGTCGCCCGCGGCGCGTCAGCACGACGTCAGCAGCCATTCGCGGAAGGCGACGAGCGACGGCAGCGTTTCGTTGCCCGGCGGGTAGACGAGGTAATAGCTGCGCTGGCTGGTAATCGCGTCGCCGATCGAGTCGAGCTCGCCACGGCCCAATTCGTCCTCCACGAGCACCTTCGGCACCAGCCCGATCCCCATTCCGGCATGCACGGCCTGGATCAGATGCGACGTCAGCTCGAAACTCGGGCCGATGCGCATCTTGCGATGATCGAGCCGATAGTGCGAGAACCACTCGGCCCAGGCCTGCTGATTGCTCGTCACGCCCAGCAGCGTCTGCTTCGCGGCCCAGGCCGGCGTGCGCGCGTCGGCCTTGCGGCCGCTGCCCGTGGCGGGCGGCGCGATCGCGATCAGGAACTCGTTGTACAGCCGGTGCGCATGCAGGCCCGGCCAGTCGCCGGCGCCGACGGTGATCGCCGCGTCGAGGTCGTCGTTGAGGAAATCGATCGCGCCGATTCGCGAATGAAGGTGCACGGTCACGCCCGGGTGCGCGGCATAGAAGCCGTGCAGGTGCGGCAGCAGCCATTTCGATCCGAAGGTCGGCAAGGTGGCCAGCCGGAGCGAGCCGGCGCCCGCCCGATGCGACATCGCCTGCAACGTCGCGCCGCGGATGCGCCCGAGCGCGCCGGTCAGCTCGCCGAAGTAGCGGCGGCCGACGTCGGTCAGCTTGACCGAGCGGCCCTCGCGCCGGAACAGCGGCACGCCGAGCTGATCCTCGAGCGTCTGGACCTGCCGGCTGATCGCGCTCTGGCTCAGCGACAGCTCCTCGGCCGCGCGCGTATAGCTTTCATGCCGCGCGGCGGCCTCGAACACGAGCAGCAGCGACATCGAGGGGGTGAGGCGGCGGTAATTCATGAGTTTTATGCAAGATTCGCCGAGGGAGAATTCGTTTGTTTATGACGGATTATCGAAAGATACTGGAATTCCCGGTTGCACGGAAACTTGCCAAAAAATCATGTTTCGGTGCACGCGAACCGGCCTGCTCCACCCACATTGCGTTTGTGCCCCATGTCGATCGTCCCGTTGCCTCGCCCCGCCAGCCCGTCCGCGAACGTTTACAGCGATTTTCTCGCCGCGCTGCAGGCGGCCGGCTTCGCCGGCGAAATCCGTACGGATCACGCGAACCGCACCGTGCAGGCCACCGACAACTCGATCTACCAGCGCCTGCCGCAGGCGGTGATCTGCCCCGTGCATACGGACGACGTCCAGCTGCTGGCCCGGCTGCTGGCCGAGCCCGCGCACCGCGACGTCGCGGTGGCCGCGCGCGGCGGCGGCACCGGCACCAACGGGCAGTCGCTGACCGACGGCATCGTCGTCGACCTGTCTCGGAACATGAACCGGATCCTCGAAATCGACGTCGCGCAGCGCTGGGTGCGCGTGGAGGTGGGCGTCGTCAAGGATCAGCTCAATGCGGCGCTGAAGCCGCACGGGTTGTTCTTCGCGCCGGAGCTGTCCACGTCGAATCGTGCGACCGTCGGCGGGATGATCAACACCGACGCCAGCGGGCAGGGTAGCTGCACGTACGGCAAGACGCGCGATCACGTGCTCGAGCTCGATTTCGTGCTGATGGGCGGCGAACGGCTGCACAGCGGCGCGCTCGACGATGCGGAGCTGGAACGCCGCTGTGCGCGGCAGGACCGCGTCGGCAACGTGTATCGCACCGCGCGGCGCATCCGCGACGACAAGGCGGCGCTGATCGACGCGAAGTTTCCGAAGCTCAACCGCTGCCTGACCGGCTACGACCTCGCGCACCTGCGCGAACCGGACGGCCGTTTCAACCTGAACAGCGTACTGTGCGGCGCGGAAGGGTCGCTCGGCTTCGTCGTCGAGGCGAAGCTCAACGTGCTGCCGATCCCGAAGTTCTCGGTGCTGGTCAACGTGCGTTATGCGGGCTTCATGGACGCGCTGCGCGACGCGCGCGCGCTGCTCGAACACCGGCCGCTGTCGATCGAGACGGTCGACTCGAAGGTGCTGATGCTCGCGATGAAGGACTTCGTGTGGAGCAGCGTGGCCGAGTATTTTCCGCAGGACGACGCGCGCCCGACGCTCGGCATCAACCTGATCGAATTCAGCGGCGACGACGAACACGATGTCGATGCGCGCGTGCGCGCGTTCGTCGAGCATCTGCGCACCGATACGAGCGTGGAGCGTCTCGGCCATACGCTGGCGGCCGGCGACGATGCGGTGAAGCGCGTGTATGCGATGCGCAAGCGCGCGGTCGGCCTGCTCGGCAACGTGCAGGGCGAGGCGCGCCCGCAACCGTTCGTCGAGGACACCGCGGTGCCGCCCGAGAACCTCGCCGCGTACATCGCCGAATTCCGCGCGCTGCTCGACGGCCACGGGCTGCAGTACGGGATGTTCGGCCACGTCGATGCGGGCGTGCTGCACGTGCGCCCGGCGCTCGACATGAAGGATCCGAAGCAGGCGGCGCTGGTGCGGCCCGTGTCGGACGCGGTGGCCGAACTTACGCAGCGTCACGGCGGCTTGCTGTGGGGCGAGCACGGCAAGGGCGTGCGCTCCGAATATGCGCCGGCGTTTTTCGGCGAGCTGTATCCGTCGCTGCAGCAGTTGAAGGCCGCATTCGATCCGCACAACCAGTTCAACCCGGGCAAGATCGCGACGCCGCCGGATCGCACGCTGCGATTGCTGAAGATCGACGAGGTGCCGACGCGCGGCGATCACGACCGGCAGATCGACGAGCGCGTGTGGCAGAGCTACGGCACCGCGATGCATTGCAACGGCAACGGCGCGTGCTACAACTTCGATCCGGACGACGCGATGTGCCCGTCGTGGAAGGCGACGCGCGAACGCGTACAGTCGCCGAAAGGGCGTGCGTCGCTGATGCGCGAATGGTTGCGCCTGCAAGGGCAGGCCGGCGTCGACGTCGTCGCGGCGGCGCGCACGCGGCAACCGGTCCTGCGCGGCCTGGTCGAGCGCTGGCGCAATAGCCGCAACGCCCGTCGTGGCGACACGGATTTCTCGCACGAGGTGTACGACGCGATGGCCGGATGCCTCGCATGCAAGTCGTGCGCGGGACAGTGTCCGGTCAAGGTCAACGTGCCCGAGTTCCGCTCGCGCTTTCTCGAGCTGTATCACCAGCGCTACCTGCGACCGCTGCGCGACTACCTGATCGGCTCGCTCGAATTCACGATGCCGTGGATGGCGCGCGTGCCCGCGTTGTACAACGGGCTGATGGGATCCGGCTGGGTGCGGGCGCTGCTCGAGCGTCAGGTCGGCATGGTCGACAGCCCGCTGCTGAGCCGTTTCGATCTCGCGGCCGTGATCCGCGCGTGGCGCGTGAAGCCGGCCGACCCGCATGCGCTCGCCGCGCTGAGCGATGCGCAGCGCGCGCGCAGCGTCGTCGTCGTGCAGGATACGTTCACGCGCTATTTCGATACCGAGCAACTGGCGACGCTGATCGAGCTGGCGGCGCGCCTGGGCTATCAGGTGTGGCTCGCGCCGCTCGCGCCGAACGGCAAGGCGCTGCACGTGCAGGGCTTTCTGCAAGCCTTCGCGAAGGCGGCGATCCGAAACGCGACGCAACTGGCCGCGCTGGCGCGCTCGGGCGTCGCGCTGGTCGGCCTCGATCCGGCGATGACGCTCACGTATCGGCAGGAATATCTGAAGGTGACGGGGCTCGCCGACGTGCCGAAGGTCGCGCTGCCGCAGGAGTGGCTGCTGGATGCGCTACCGCAAGCCGGTGCGGGTGGGGCGACGGTTTCATATCGGTTGTTGCCGCATTGCACCGAGAAAACCAATGCGCCGGACAGCGGCAAGCAATGGGCGCAGGTGTTCGCGCGTCGCGGGCTGCGCCTGCAGGTTCAGGCGGCCGGGTGTTGCGGGATGTCGGGCACGTACGGGCACGAGGCGCGTAATCTCGCGACGTCGAGGACGATCTATGCGCAGTCGTGGGCCGCGCACGTCGATGCACCGGACGAGGAGGGTGAAGCGCTGGCGACCGGGTATTCGTGCCGCAGCCAGGTGAAACGCCTGTCGTCGAAACAGGTGCGCCATCCGTTGCAGGCGCTGCTCGACCATGTGCGGGCGGTGGGGTGACGACGGGGCGGTGCGGGCCGAGCGGCCCTTGAGGCGGCGACGATCGAGCGTCGAGCGGCAATCCCCGTGCCGCTGTCGACCTTCGCCGGCGCTGGTCAGGCGTCGGCTTTCGCCGCTTTCCGCGACCGCGATTTGTCCGCTGCGGGAAGCACGCCGACGCCGCGCGGCCGTTTCGGCTCGATCCGCATTTGCCGGATCACGCGCCGGAAGTCGATCTCGTGCGCGGCCAGCGTACCGATCAGTTTCGCGATGACCGCGAGGTGGGAAGGGACGGTGCCCTTGCTCGAATAGTTCGTGATGGAGCTTTCGTTCATCCGGATCAGGCGGGCGAACTCGCGCGCCGTCAACTGCGCCTTCTTCAACTCCTGCTGGAATTCCGCATACGCCATTGCACACATGATGCTTCGTCTCCGTGAATCAGAATTCGTCCCGCGCGGCGCCGGCGCCGACGGGTGGCGTTCCCGTCGTGCCGGCGCCGCGTCGGGTTACATCTTCACCTGGTCGAGGAAGGTCTTCTTGCCGCTCTTGTAACCGTAGATCGAGATGACCCCGTGCGTCAGGTCGCCCTTCGAGTCGAACGTCGTCGTGCCGATCACGCCGTCGTACTTCGTCGCCGGCATCGCCGCGAGGATCTTCGCCGGGTCGGTCGAGTTCGCACGCTTCATCGCGTCGACCGCGATATAGACCGCGTCATACGCGAACGGCGCGTCGAACTTGATGCCCTGGTTGAAGCGCTTCTGGTACTTCGCGAGGAAGCTCGCGCCGCCCGGCATCTTCTCGAGCGCAGCGCCTGCTTGCGAGCACAGCACGTTGTCGGCCGCCGGGCCGGCCAGTTCGGCCAGCGAGTCGGTGCACACGCCGTCGCCGGACAGGATCTTCGCGCGCAGGCCCAGCTGCTTCGCCTGCTTGGCGAGCGGGCCGCCGGTGGCGTCCATGCCGCCGTACATGATCGCGTCGGGGTTTTCGCCCTTGACCTTCGTCAGGATCGCGCGGAAGTCGACCGCCTTGTCGTTGGTCGCGTCGTGCGACAGCACCTTCAGGCCGAGCGCCTTCGCCTTCTTCTCGAACTCGTTCGCAAGGCCCTGGCCGTATGCGGTCGAATCGTCGATCACCGCGACGCTCTTCACGCCCTTCGACTGCGCATAGCTCGCGAGCGCCGGGCCCTGCTGCGCATCGGTTGCGACGACGCGGTAGGTCGTCTTGAAACCCTGCTGCGTGTAGGTCGGGTTCGTGGCCGACGGCGAGATCTGCACGATGCCCGCATCGCTGTAGATTTTCGATGCCGGGATCGACGTGCCCGAATTCAGGTGGCCGATGACGGCGACGACCTTGTCGTCGACGAGCTTCTGCGCAACCTGCGTCGCCTGGCGCGGGTCGGCCGCGTCATCCTGCGCGTCGAGTTGCAGCGTGATCTTCTTGCCGCCGATCGTCAGGCCCTTCGCATTGATTTCCTCGACCGCGAGGCGCGCGCCGTTCTCGTTGTCCTTGCCGAGGTGCGAGATGCCGCCCGTCGTCGGTTCGACGCTGCCGATCTTCACGACCTGGTCGGCCATCGCGCTCGACGCGGCCGCGAATGCGGCGGCAGCCAGTGCAACGGTGATCAGGGGTTTGCAGCGCATGCCGACAGTGCTTCGTTCCATCTGCCATCTCCGAATTGAATGTCTTTCTATTGACGTCTCGACCGGCCGGCCGCGGGCCGGGGCGATCGGACGATTTTCCATACCCGTCACGGGCGTCGCTTGCATGGTGTCCGGCCGGGTGACCTGCCGCCCGGGCGAGCGGGCGGGTGCCGCACGCCATGCAATTCGTATGAATATATCGGAACCCGCTTCTGCGTGCTGCGGCGCACCGCATGGCGGACCGTTGCGGCATGCGCCGGCGCGCGGATGTCGAGGCTTCCGGATACCGGAAATCATGCGCCGCAGCGGCCCCCGGATTGCGGTTCGCTGTCGTCGGCCTTACGGCCGCATCCATTATTCGGCCGGTCGCCACGGCGAAGCCATGGACACTGGCGCACGGTCAATCGGGAACTGTTCGGTCGATTTGTCTGCACAGTTTGGTCAATGGCGAATGCCGTATCCGGTTTCATGGTCGTCTCGATCGAGTGCGATCGCCGTCGTTATGCAACTAACGGTCAAGTTCGGCCGCGCCGGCGAGTGGGTGCCGATTACACCGACCGAACCGTCCATCGAGATCGGCAGAAACCGGGGCGTTTTGGGGCCGGCGTCGCGGCAAATCCGGACCGTCGCGTCGGCCGCGCGCAATTCGCCGCACGCGCAACCTTACGACCGTCCGCGCAATGCGACGACGATCACGCCTGCAATCGCCAGCAGGCCGCCGCACGCCGTCGCGATGCCCGGCCGCTCGCCGGTCAGCACCACCGACAGCAGCGTCGCGACCGCCGGCGTCAGGTAGAGAAAGTTGGCCGCGCGCGCCGCGCCGAAGTAGCCGAGCGCGAAGGTCCAGGTCGCGTAACCGAGCGCGGCGGGAAAGACGCCGAGTACGACGACGGCCAGCGCCGTGTCGCGCGACCCGCCGCCGAGCGACACGAGCGCGCCGGGCAGCCAGGGCACGAGCAGGATCGCGCCGGCCAGCAGCGTGTAAGCGGTGCACGGCAGCGCGCCGTACACGGGAATCAACCGCCGCTGCAACACGAAATAGCTGGCCGAACACAGCGCCGCGCCGAGGATCAGCGTGCTCCCCGAGCCGAGGACGAGGCCGCCGGGCTGCCCTTGCGCGATCACCGCGATGCCGGCGAGGCTGACGAGCGAACCGAGCCAGCCCCAGCGATTGAAGCGCTCGCGCAGAAACACGGCGGCCAGCAATGCGGTGAAGATCGGCAGCGTGTTCACGATGAAACTTGCCGCGCCGGCCGACACGGTCTGTTCGCCGGTATTGAGCAGCGCGTTGTAGAGGGCGATGCCGAGCAGGCCGCACGCGAGAAAGCGCCACGCATCGCCTTTCGCCGGCAGCGGCGGCCGTCGCCATGCGAGCCACGCGATCACGAGCAACGCGGCGGTCGCGAAGCGCGCGGCCGCGAGCTGCAGCGGCGCGAGGCCGTGCAGGCCGATCCGGATGAACGGGAACGCGGACGCCCACGAAACGATCGTGAACGCGACCGCGGCTGCCGCGACGAGCGGTTGTCGCGCGCCGCGCGACGTCGGTGACGAAAGGGTATTCATGCGGCAATGATGCGGCGTGGCGAGATGTTAAGCTAGCGCACAGATCAACACCCGGATATGAATATGGCTCACAGCTCGGGGCCGCGGCGGCCCGACGGCTCGGCGCGTGCGCGTCAGGCGGCCGGCGGGCTGTCGGTCGCCGCGCCGATGCCGGGCCTGCGGCCGCCGCTCGCGAGCCTGGAGACGGTCTGCACGGTGGCGCGCGAGGGTTCGTTTCTCGCGGCGGCCAACGTCTCCGGCGTCACGCACGGCGCGATCAGCCGACGGGTAGCCGCCGTGGAAAACTGGCTCGGGATGGCGCTGTTCGAACGGCATGCGCGCGGCGTGCGCCTGACGCCGGACGGGCAGCGCTTCGTCGGCCGCATCGAGCAGGCATTCGCGATCATCGACGGCGCGGCCGATCAGTGGCGCACGCCGCGCACGCCGCGGCTGGTGCGAATGAGCGTGGTGCCCGCATTCGCGCAGCTGTGGCTGCTGGAGCGGCAGCAGGCGCTCGAGAGCGAAGCGCCCGCGTTGCGCATCGAGCTCGGCATCGAACTGCGCAACGTGGATATCGCGGGCGGCGAAGCGGATCTGTCGATCCGGTACGGGCGCGGCAACTGGCGTCGGCTCGACACCCGCCCGTTCATGCCGGAGCGGCTCTATCCGGTCGCGCATCCGCGGCTCGCCGCGCAACTGGCCAGGATGCGCCGCGCAACGGGCGACGCCGCGCTGCTCGACATGCCGTTGCTGCACGATTCCGACGTGACCGGCTGGCGCACGTGGTTCGATGCGCTCGGCGTTCCGTTCAAGCCGCGTGCGCAGGATCGCCGGTTCGAGGATTACAACCTCGTGCTGGCGGCGGCCGAAGCGGGGCTGGGCGTGGCGCTTGCGCGAACGCCGCTGGCGGATGCGTATCTGCAGCGCAGCGCGCTCGTGCGCGTGAGCCGTCACGAGGTCGATTCGCCGCTCAGCTATCACTTCGTGCATGCGAAAGGCGAGAATCGGCCGGAGGTCCTCGCGTTGATGGAACGGATGGTGAAGGCGCTGCGGTAGCGCGCACCCGGCGGTTCGCGGAGGCGGCCGCCCGTTCCGTTCGTTCGGCCCCGGACGCCGAATCGTTACAATGCAGCCGCGGAAAACGGCGAGATCGCCGCAGTGAAGCGGAATCGCGCCTTTGCCCGACGGCAGGGCAATCACCAACCATTGCAGTACGGGTTCAAATTTGCACAAAAGGGAACCGATGAATAGACCAGACAAATCGTCGAAAGCGCGTGCGGCGCTGGATCAACTTTTTTCCGGCCTGGCGCCCGCGGACGCGAAGCGCGCATCGCCGCGTCCGGGCAATCCGTTCGAAGCGGACGACGAGGTGTCGAGTGCATCCGGCGGTCGCGGCGGAGTGGAAGTCACGCTGTCGACCCGCATCCAGCTGCGCGGTTATCCGAGCGCCGACGCGTTCATGAAACGCATGGCCGAAGCGTGGGGCCTCGAGTGGGGCACCTACGACAGCGTCCGCGCGGTGGCGACGCTGCCTGCCGGATGGCGCTCCCGCCGGCTTCCGGAAGTCACGCAGATCGTCGACGAACGCGACGTGCTGCGCGCCGAGAGCAGCCTGCAGGGCGGCGAGATGTCGTATCTGAAGGTGTATCCGCGCTACTACATCGATGCGCGCAAGCGTTTCGGCTGGACGAAGTCGTCGAAAGCATCCGACGATCCGGATCTCGACGGCCCCGACTGGAACTGCTTCGTGGTCGATCGGGAAAAGTCCGTCGAAGTGCATGAGCTGACGACGTCGTCGTTGAAGGCCGACATGGACAATGCCAGGGCGACGCTGCTGAAATGGCTCGACGAGCACTATCCGAAACATCGCGACCCGTTTGCGTACTGGTCGGACTGCGAAGGGGCGTCGTAAACCGCTGCACGGCGGCTCGTTCGACGCATCGACGGGGCCGCCACGAGGACGACCATTGAAACAAGCGAGTGTGATCCGGATGCTCTGGGCAGCGTTCGGCGCAGCGATCGGATCGACCGTCGTCGAGTTGCTGCTCTGGGCAATCGCCGGCGATGACGCCGTCCGGAATCTGTTGCGCGACGCGCGCCTCACGGCCGCGATCGTGATGGGGCGAAGCGTGCTCGGTACGTCCGGCGGTTTCGATCCGCTGGTCATGGGCGTGGCGACGCTCGTGCACGCGGCGCTTTCGCTCGTCTATGCGGGCGCGCTGGTACGGCTGGTCCACGGGCTGTCGTGCGTGGCCGCCGTGTTCGCGGGCGGCGCGTTCGGGCTCCTGCTGTACGGCGTGAACCTGTACGGCTTCACGGCGATCTTTCCGTGGTTCATCCCGGTTCGCGGCGCGATCACGCTGATCGCACATCTGGTATTCGGGATCACGGCCGCAGTTGTCTACTGCGTTGCCGGACGCCACGCTACACGCTGATCCCGGCATCGATCGCCGCGGGCACTGCCACCGTCGTCCGTCTTGTGATCCCTGGAATGACCTGCGGCGATCGTCCTGCGACGTGACGATCAGAACTTGTGGCGAATGCCGACGATCGCGAGTTCCTGTGTATCGGTGCCGGCGTTCACGCCGTACGAGCCGACCGATGCGGCCGCCTTCACGGTCGCCCCGCTCGCGTTGAGCGTGTCGCCGCTCGCCTTCTGATAGCCGAACAGCGCATACAGGTCGGTGCGCTTCGACAGGGCGTAATCCGCGCCGAGGTTGACCTGGTTGTAGTGCGCGGAAGCCGGGCCCGTCAGCGACGTGTAGTTGTAGCCGACGCCCGCGCGCAATGCCGGCGTGAACTGCCAGTTGAAGAATGCCGAACCGTTGTTGAACTTCGCGTTCTGGCTGAATGCCGATAGCGTGTCCGCGCCGTACTGCGTATTCGAATACGCGAGGCCGAAGGTCGCCGGCCCGACCACGTACTGGCCGGCCACGCGCACGATCTGGATCGACTTCGCACTCGAGAAGCCCTGGTTGATCACGGTATTGAACAGCGTGTCCGAACTGCTCGACCACGTGCGCACGCCACCCGCAACCGTCGTGCCGCCGTTCGCGTAGAAGTAGCCGGCGCCGAGCGACAGCGGGCCGTTCGCGTAGCTCGCGCCGAAGCTGTACGTACGGCCGCTGCCGGTCGCGCCCGCGACGCCGCCGAAGCCGTACAGGGCCGCGAACTGGAAGCCGGAGATCAGCGGGCTCGTGTATTTCACCGAGTTGCTGACGCGCAGGCTGTTGTCGTAGTTGTCGAGATCGCCCGGCGTCGCAAATACGCCGCCGAAGTAGTTGTCTTGCGTGAGGCCCTGCACGAGATCCACGACCGGGTCGTACTGGCGGCCGAGCGTCACGGTGCCGTACGTGCTGCTCGCGAGGCCGACGACGGCCTTGCGGCCGAATTCGCGCTGGCCCTGGCCGAGCGCGCCGGTGCCGATGTTGAAGCCGTTCTCGAGCTGGAACAGTGCGGACAGGCCGCTGCCGAGATCCTCGACGCCGCGCAGCCCCCAGCGGCTGCCCGACAGGTTGCCGCTGCTGAACTTCACGAGGCTCGCCGCGTTGCTGCCGTTCGCGTTCTGCGCGTTGTGGACGTACGCGATGCCCGCGTCGGCGATGCCGTACAGCGTGACGCTGCTTTGTGCGTGGGCGCCCGCGGCGACGAGCGCGGCCGGCAGCGCGAGCAGTGCGAATGACCGGATCTGTTTCATGGTTGGATTCCCCCGTTGGTCGATTGGTCTGACGAGTCGGTGCACGATACGGACGGCACGGCGTCAAGGGAACCAATAAATTGTCGGATCGTTATGAGGCGGCGCGGCGATGGATGCGCGCGCAACGGATCGACGAGCGGCTCGCGGATAGCGTGTGCATCGCACACGTGCCGCGCGATCCGGCGCGCCAGATCAGTGGTGCGCGTCGCCCGGTGCGAACAGGCGCGGCTGCGCCGCGTTCAATGCGTCGTCCGCCTCTGGCTGCCACGGAAAAATTCCGTTGCGGTCGGGCCACAGCAACTGCACGCACGGGAAGTCGTCGTTGCCGTAGAACCAGCGGTTCCAGCCGAGATGGGCTTCGTAGTGTTTCTTCTCGACCGGCATCAGCAGCGCGTTCGCGTTGCCGTAGACGGCGGCCGTGACTTCGCCGACCGGCGGCGGCGTGCCGGCCGCGACCTTCCGGTAGACGTCCCACAGCACGTCATGGACGATGCGTGGCGGCAACGAGAAAACGATGATTTCGGGGAAACCGTGGTTGACCCACAGTCCGGTCGTGAACGAGAAACCCGGCGCGTCGCCTTCTGCAAATACTTCCGTACGGAACCATCCGTGCTCGCGAATCTGATGCACGAAGCGCTGCTCGTCTTCCTCGAGCACCGAATCGGGCGCATCGAGCGCGGTCGCGATATCCGGTCGCGTGGTCATGGGAGCTCCTTGGGCCGGTCTATTGCACCACGTCTTCCGCTTCCGCCGTTTCGCCGAGGAACCCGCCGCTCTGGTGCGCCCACAGCGCCGCGTAAATGCCGCCCGCCTGCAGCAACTGCTGGTGCGTGCCTTCCTCGACGATGCGGCCTTCGTCGAGCACGATCAGCCGGTCCATCGCGGCGATCGTCGACAGCCGGTGCGCGATCGCGATCACCGTCTTGCCGCGCATCAGACTGTCGAGGCTGCGCTGGATCGCGACTTCGACCTCGGAGTCGAGCGCGCTGGTCGCTTCGTCGAGCACGAGGATCGGCGCGTCCTTGAGCATCACGCGCGCGATCGCGACGCGCTGCCGCTGGCCGCCCGACAGCTTCACGCCGCGCTCGCCGACTTCGACGTCGTAGCCGCTGCGGCCATGGCGGTCGCGCAGCCGGCCGATGAACTCGGCCGCTTCCGCGCGCACGGCCGCATCCTGCATTTCGCGTTCGGTTGCGTCGGGGCGGCCGTACAGCAGGTTTTCGCGCATCGTCCGGTGCAGCAGCGACGTATCCTGCGTGACCATCCCGATCGCGCCGCGCAGGCTGTCTTGCGTCACGTGTGCGATGTCCTGCCCGTCGATCCGGATCGTGCCGCCGCCGACGTCGTAGAAGCGCAGCAGCAGGTTCACGAGCGTCGACTTGCCGGCGCCCGAGCGACCGATCAATCCGATCCGCTCGCCGGGCCGGATCGTCAGGTTCAGCCCGTCGAATACCGCGCGATCGTTGTCCTCGTGTGCGAACTGCACGTTGTCGAACACGATTTCGCCGCGCTGCACCGCGAGCGGCTTCGCATCGGGCGCGTCGACCACGCTGCGCACCTTCGTCAACGTGTTGATGCCGTCCTGGATCGTGCCGACATTCTCGAACAGCTCGGTCATTTCCCACATGATCCAGTGCGAGTAGCTCGACAGGCGCAGCGCCATCGCGATCACGGCGGCGACCACGCCCGCGCTCGCCTCGCCGTGCATCCACAACGCGAGTGCGAGCCCGGCCGAGCCGACCAGCAGCAGCGTCGACAGCAGGTGGTTGACGATCTCGAACGCGCTGACGAGCCGCATCTGCGCGTCGCCGGTCGCCTTGAACGCTTCCATCGCGCGCCGCGCGTGGTCGGCTTCGCGCCGCGTATGCGAGAACAGCTTCACGGTCGTGATGTTCGAATACGCGTCGGTGATGCGGCCCGTCATCAGCGCGCGCGCGTCGGCTTGCCGGCTGCCGACCGCGCCCAGGCGCGGCACGAAATACGCGCACGCCGCGCCGTAGCCGAGTGCCCACAGCGCGAGGGGAATCATCAGCCGCCAGTCGAAGCTGGCGGCGAGCACGAGAATGCCGATCAGGTAGGCCGTGACGCCGATCACGACGTCGACCGACATGAACAGCGCGTCGCGCACCGCGAGCGCGGTCTGCATGATCTTGGTCGTCACGCGGCCCGCGAACTCGTTCGCGTAGAACGACAGGCTCTGGTCGAGCATCAGCCGGTGAAACAGCCAGCGCAGCCGCATCGGGAAGTTGATCGCGAGCACCTGGTGCTTGACCATCGTATGCAGCGCGATCAGCAGCGCGCTGCCGACGAGGATCGCCGCGAAACCGGCGAGCGTGGCGAAGTGACGGCCGCCGAATTCGGTCGGTGTCGACGACGACAGCCAGTCGACCACGTGCCCCATCATCGCGAACAGCGCGGCTTCGTACGCGGCCAGCGCGGCCGACGTCAGCGCGATCAGCAGGATCCAGCCGCGCGCGCCTTTCGTGCACGCCCAGACGAACGAGAAGAATCCCTTCGGCGGCGTGACGGGATCTTCGAGCGGGAAAGTCGGCAGGCGCCGTTCAAACCACGAATACATCGACTTGTTCTCCTGATGCGGCCCGACGCGACGGGCGGGCCGATGGTGCCGGACCGGATGCGATGCGGTCATCGTGTGCCGATACGTTCCTTTCGGCCGACGGACGTTATGCCGCGATCGCGTGGCCCGGCTCGAAGTGTCGCATTGATTCGACCGCGCTGCAGGCGGGTTGTAAGCCGCCGCCGGCCGCGCGAACGGCGCCGTACTCGCGCATCGGGTCCTCAGGAATGGACATCGCGCCCCTAAAAAAACCGCTTGACTATCTATCTATTAGTAGATAAAGTTCGATCCATGGAAACGAAACCGACCGTCCGCGAACAGATTCTCGACCACGCGATCACGCTGATGATGCAGCGCGGTTACAACGGCTTCAGCTATCGAGACCTGTCCGACCTGGTGGGCGTGAAGACGTCGAGCATCCACTACTACTTCCCGTCGAAGGACGATCTCGTGCTGGAAGCGGTGGCGGCGTACAGCGACGAAGTGCTCGCGGCCGTGCGGGCGATCGATGCGGCCTTGCCGGCCGACGTGAAGCTGAGCCTGTACACGAAGATGTTCGGTCGCACGCTCGGTGACGGCAATCTGATCTGCCTCTGCGGGATGCTCGCGGCCGACATCGAAACGTTGCCGGAGAACGTGCGGCAGGCCGTGCAGGCATTCTTCACGGCCAACGAACGCTGGCTGGCGGAATTGCTCGCGCAAGGCGCGAAGGAAGGCACGCTGCAGTTCAGCGGCGAGCCCGACACGGCGGCGCGCACGTTGTACGCGGCGTTTCAGGGCAGCGTGCTGGCCAGCCGGCTGTTTCACACGCGGGCGCGTCTCGAGGACGTCGAGGCCGTCTGGAAAACGCGGCCCTGACGGGCGGCGCAAGCAGTGGGGCGGTTCGCCGCCCTTTTAATGAATCTCGCTATCTATCATGTAGTAGATAGATGGCTCGCGCAGATGGATCGACCATCTGCATTTTTTGGGGAAGTTTATCTATCTATGAGTAGATAAATTGATGCGATGCCGGCGGAGAAGCCGCCGGCACGCGGTCCCCGGTTCGAAGGCTGTTTCATTCATTTGCTGAAAAGGAGTCTGTCATGTCGATCGAAAAAGTGCTGTACCGCGCTCATGCAAAAGCCACCGGCGGCCGCGACGGCCGTGCGACGGTGCCCGAAAGCGGTCTCGACCTGAAGCTGACCACGCCGCGCGAGCTCGGCGGCGCGGGCGGTGCGGGCGCGAACCCCGAGCAACTGTTCGCCGCCGGCTACAGCGCGTGTTTCATCGGTGCGATGAAGTTCGTCGCGGCGCGCGACAAGATCGCGATGCCCACGGACGCCGCGATCGAAGGCAGCGTCGGTATCGGCGCGATCCCGAACGGGTTCGGCATCGAAGTGGAACTGAAGATCTCGCTGCCCGGCCTCGATCGCGACATCGCGCAAACGCTGATCGACCGCGCGCACGTCGTCTGCCCGTACTCGAACGCGACGCGCGGCAATATCGACGTCACGCTCACGCTCGTCTGATCGATCGCACTGCAAAACATTCATCGCCATTCGTAGAATCAACCAAGGAGTCGCACCATGAAGATCGTCAAGCCGCTGCTGATCGCCGCCGCCGTTGCAGCCGCGTTGTCCACCGCACCTGCCGCGTTCGCCGCCGGCGCCGACACCGTCCGTCCCGATGCGAAGACGAGCGCGTTCCTCGCCGCGCTGAACGGCCAGAAGGGCCCGGGCCTCGAAACGCTGAGCCCCGCGAAGGCGCGCCAGGTGCTCGTCGACGCGCAGAATGGCGTGAAGGTCGATCTGTCCGGCATCGACGTGTCGAACCGCACGATCGAGCAGGACGGCCTGTCGGTGCCGGTCACGATCGTGCGTCCGCAAGGCGCGACGGGCACGCTGCCGGTATTCGTGTTCATCCACGGCGGCGGTTGGGTGCTCGGCGATTTCCCGACGCACGAGCGCCTCGTGCGCGATCTCGTCGTGCAGTCGGGCGCCGTCGCGGTGTTCGTGAACTACACGCCGTCGCCGGAAGCGCGTTACCCGGTCGCGATCAACCAGGCGTATGCGGCGACCAAATGGGTGGCCGCGCACGGCGCGGAGATCGGCGTCGACGGCAGCCGCCTCGCGGTGGTCGGCAACAGCGTCGGCGGGAACATGTCGGCCGTCGTCGCGTTGATGGCAAAGGACAAGGGCGGCCCCGCGATCCGTTTCCAGGGGCTGATGTGGCCGGTCACGGATCACGACTTCGACACGGGCTCGTACCGCGCGTATCAGCAGGGCCACTTCCTGACGCGGCCGATGATGAAGTGGTTCTGGGACGCCTATACGAAGAACGAAGCGCAACGCAACGAGATCTACGCGTCGCCGCTGCGCGCGAGCCTTGCGCAGTTGAAGGGGTTGCCGCCCGCGCTGATCCAGGTCGCGCAGTTCGACGTGTTGCGTGACGAAGGCGAAGCGTACGGTCGCAAGCTCGACGCGGCCGGCGTGGACGCGACGACCACGCGCTACGACGGCACGATCCACGATTTCGGTTTGCTGAACGCGTTGGCCGACGATGCACCGACGAAGGCCGCGATCAAGGCGATGGCCAATGAAATCGCGACGCGGCTGAAGTAACGCGATCGAGGTCGTTCGAACCTGAACGGCAGGACGGCGGGCACATGCCCGCCGTTCTTGCGTGCGGGCGTTTCGTTCATGCCCGGCCGTGCGCCGAGGGAAACGGTCGAATGGCGAGCGCGAAATCGCACGATCGCGCCCGGCCGCCGGCATTGTTGGTACGATCGCGCGTATCGTTCACGCCGGCGTCGCAAGCCGCCGGCTCATCGGCCGTGCGGCTGCACGGCAGCGCGGCCACGTTCGGGAGAAGCGGTTCATGTTGCAGGCGTTCGCGGTCTTGCTGATCTTCCAGTGTCTCGGGGAAGGGGTGTCCTATTTGTTCGGCCTGCCGGTGCCGGGCCCGGTGATCGGCATGCTGCTGCTGTTCGGCTTCGTGATGCTGCGCCCGCAGGTGGCCGATGCGATCGAGCCGACCGCGCTCGAGCTGCTGCGTCACCTGTCGCTGCTGTTCGTGCCGGCCGGCGTCGGCATCATGGTGTCGGCCGACCGCGTGCGCGGCGACGCGGTCGCGGTCGTCGTCGCGCTGGCCGTCAGCACCACGCTCGCGATCGCGGTGACGGCGCTCGTCACGCGTGCGTTGCTGCGACGCCAGCGCCGCGCGGGCGGCACTGCGGAGGGCGCGCAATGACGGCCTTCCCGAAGCTCGGCGCGATCTGGGTCTATCTCGCCGCGAGCCCGCTGCTCGGCCTGACCATCACGCTGGTCGCGTATCTGTTCGCCCAGGCCGTCTATGCGCGGGCACGCTTCAACCCGCTCGCGAATCCGGTGCTGATCGCGGTCGCGGTGATCGTCGTGCTGCTGACGCTCACGCATACGCCGTATCCGACGTATTTCGAAGGCGCGCAGTTCGTCCATTTCCTGCTCGGCCCCGCGACCGTCGCGCTCGCGCTGCCGCTGTACCGCCAGTGGTCGAAGCTGCGGCGCACCGCGCTGCCGTTGCTCGTCGGCCTGCTCGCGGGGTCGCTGACCGCGATCGTGTCGGCGGTCGGTATCGCCGCGCTGTTCGGGGCGTCGCACCAGACGATCGCATCGCTTGCGCCGAAATCGGCGACGACGCCGATCGCGATGGCCGTCGCCGCCGAGATCGGCGGCATTCCGTCGCTCACGGCCGTGCTCGTGATCTCGACCGGGATCTTCGGCGCGGTGTGCGCGCGTGGGATCCTCAATCTGCTGCGGGTCGACGAGCCGGCCGTGCGCGGCTTCGCGCTCGGCGTCGCGTCGCACGGCATCGGCACCGCGCGTGCGTTCCAGGTCAGCGAGGAAGCCGGTGCGTTTGCCGGGCTCGGGATGGGGTTGAACGGCGTGCTGACGGCGTTCGTCGTGCCGATCCTGCTGCCGGTGCTGTCGCGCTGGATCTGAGCGCGCGGCCGCCGGGGTATCGGTTTCCCCGATGGTGCGGACGACAGGCCGACAGGATGGCGCTCACGGCGCGCATGTATCGTCGGCGTTATCAGGAGAATTCAGGAACGCCCAAGGACATTTGCGCAGCGATCGGCTAACGTTGCATCGGCGCCGTTGTCGCAAGCCGTCGCGTGCACGCCGGTGTCCGACCCACACTCAACAATCGACAAGGAGATCGGCCATGAAGCAGTCTCGCGTGGTTTCGGTGGCAGTAGCGGTAGCGGCGTCGTTCGGTCTGTTGTTGACCGTCGCGCCGACGGCATACGCGCAGGACCCGGCATCCGCGCCGGCGCAAAAGCAGCTCGACAAGGCACAGAAGAAGGCGGCGCGCAAGGCGGCCCGCGCGCGGCACGCGTCGGACCTGAAGGCGATCGGCACCGGCAGCGGCTACCGGTTGACCAACGACCAGAGCAACTATCCGCAGAACGCCGTGCAGAAGGCGCCCGCGACGAAGGCGGCGCCGGCCGCACCGGCTTCGGGCCAGTAACGGTCGAACGCGTTGCACAAGACGAACGGCGCCGGTCGACCCGGCGCCGTTCGTTCATGTGCGGAACTGCGGGGCCGCGGAGCCGCCGCGTTACGACGCGAGCTTGCTCGCGAGTTCCGCCACGTGCTTGCCCTGGTAGCGCGCGATGTCGAGCTCGTTCGCGCTCGGCTGGCGGCTGCCGTCCGCGCCCGCGAGCGTGGTCGCGCCGTACGGCGTGCCGCCGGTGATTTCGTTCATGTTGACGAGCCCGCTGCACGCATACGGGACGCCCACGATCACCATCCCGTGATGCAGCAGCGTCGTGTGGAACGACGTGATCGTCGTTTCCTGGCCGCCGTGCTGGGTGCCGGTCGACGCGAACACGCTGCCGATCTTGCCGACGAGTGCGCCTTTCATCCACAGGCCGCCGGTCTGGTCGAGGAACGTGCGCATCTGGCCGGCCATGTTGCCGAAGCGGGTCGGCGTGCCGAAGATGATCGCATCGTAGTCGGCGAGTTCGTCCACCGTGGCGACCGGCGCGGCCTGGTCGACCTTCACGCCGATCGCGCGGGCCTGGTCGACGGGGATCGTTTCCGGCACGCGCTTGAGCGTGACCTCGACGCCGGGCACCGATTTCGCGCCCTCCACGATGTGCTGCGCCATCGTTTCGACGTGCCCGTAGGACGAGTAGTAAAGAACGAGAACCTTGGCCATGTTGCGAATCTCCGATTAAAGGGGCCCCGCGGTCAGCGGAGCCCGGTTTCCCGAACGGGCGTCACGCCCATTCGGCCGTCACTTCGACCGGACGCAGGTCGAACACCAGCACTTCGGCATCCTTGCCGTCCGCGATCGTCAGCGCCTGTTCGCCGCGGATGCGCGCGCCGTCGCCTTCGCCGAGCGTCACGCCGTTGACCGTCACGCTGCCGCGCGCCACATGCACGTAAGCAAAGCGGTTCGGATCGAGTTCCAGCGTAGTGCTTTCGTCGCCGTCGAACAGGCCCGCGTAAATCCGGGTGTCCTGCCGGATCTTCAGCGAACCGGCGTCGCCGTTCGGCGACACGACGAGGGCGAGCTTGCCGCGCTTGTCGTCGGCCGCGACATTCGTCTGCTGATAACGCGGCTCGGCACCCTTTTCGGCCGGCCCGACCCAGATCTGCAGGAAGTGGACCGGCGCGTCCGGCGAGTGGTTGAACTCGCTGTGGCGCACGCCCGTGCCCGCGCTCATCAGTTGCACGTCGCCCGGCACGATCACCGAACCGGTGCCCATCGAGTCCTTGTGTTCGAGCGCGCCTTCGAGCACGTACGACAGGATTTCCATGTCGCGGTGCGGGTGCGTGCCGAAGCCGCGGCCCGGGGCGACGCGGTCGTCGTTGATCACGAGCAGATCGGAGAAGCCGACTTGCTTCGGATCGTAGTAATTGGCGAACGAAAACGTATGACGGGAGCTGAGCCAGCCATGCTCCGCACGGCCACGTTGGTTTGCTGCACGGATGTTGATCATGATTTTTTCCTCAAGTCGCCGGACCTCGGAAGTGGGCCCGGCCGTTCGTTGAGATGAATCTTAGGTCAATCGATTTGACAAATAAATCGCTGTAGAGATAATGACTGTCGCTCTGGAGTGGACAATATGGAACTCAACGACCTGAGGATCTTCGTCGCGACCGTCGACGCAGGCAGCTTCACCGCGGCGGCCGACCAGTTGATGCTGTCCAAGCAGTTCGTCAGTCGGCGCACGATGGCGCTGGAGGCGTCGCTCGGCGTGCGGCTGCTGCATCGCAATACCCGCAATCTCGCGGTGACCGAATCGGGGCAGGAGTTTTATGTGCGCGCGCAGCGCATCCTCGCGGAGATCGCCGACGCCGAGCAGGCGATGTCGGTGCGCAGCACCGAGCTGCATGGCTCGCTGAAGATCAGCGCGCCGCTGTCGTTCGGGATCACGCACGTGTCGCCGCTGATCGCCGAATTCCTGTCCGCGCACCCGGCCGTGCGGCTGAACCTCGACCTGACCGACCGGCGCGTCGACCTGATCGGCGAGGGCTTCGACCTCGTGCTGCGGATCGGCTCGCTCGAGGACTCGACGCTGATCGCGCGACCGCTCGGCGCGTGGCGGATGATCGCGTGCGCGAGCCCTGCTTACCTGAAGCGGCATGGCGCGCCGCAGACGCCGACCGATCTGGCCGGCCATACGTGCGTGCTGTACGGGCGCGAGCGGCGGGTGGGCTGGGAATTTCGCGTCGACGGCGCGGCGCGCACGTTCGACGTGCAGGGACCGCTCGTCGCGAACAACGGCGAAGTGGTGCGCGACGCCGCGATCGCGGGGCTCGGTATCGCGCTGCTGCCGCACTTCATCGTCGGCGCGGCGCTCGACAGCGGTGCGCTCGTGCCGGTGCTCGACGCGTACGCGCCGCCGCCGATCATGCTCAATGCCGTGTTTCCGCAGCACCGGGAGGGGTTCGTCACGCTGCGCACGTTCATCGGGTTTCTCGCGGAGCGGCTCGGGCAGCCGGCGCCGACGGACGCGAGCGGGGCAGGCCGGGTACGGTAGCCGGCCGCTTTGCGGTGAATGAGGTGATTAATCTCCGCAGAATTTGCGGAGATTGTTGAGGCATGCGGCGTATCGGTGGATAATCTCCGCATCATGAGCGGAGATTACACCTTTATCTGGGAATCGGCCGACTGGCCGGCATGGCGCTTCGATCTTCCGACCCTCGCCACGCCGCTCGCCGACGTCAGCCGTGCGCAAGGCATGCTGGCCGGGCGATTGGCGGATCTCGGCCTGGCGTTGCGCGACGAAGCGAGCCTGGCCGCGCTGACCGATGACGTCGTCAAGACCAGCGCGATCGAAGGCGAGAACCTCAATGTCGCGTCGGTCCGGTCGTCGATTGCGCGCCGGCTCGGCGTCGACATCGGCGCGCTCGCGTCGGTCGATCGCCACGTCGAAGGCGTTGTCGACATGGTGCTGGATGCGACGACCCATGCGGCCGCACCGGTCACCGAAGCGCGGTTGTTCGGGTGGCATGCCGCCCTGTTCCCGACCGGCTATTCGGGGCTGTCGCGGATCACGGTCGGCGGGTGGCGCTCGGACGCGAGCGGGCCGATGCAGGTGGTCTCCGGGCCGATCGGCCGGCAGCACGTGCATTTCGAGGCGCCGCCGGCCACACGCCTGACGTACGAGATCGAGCGCTTTCTCGCGTGGTTCAACGCGCCGCCGGCCGAGCCCTTGCTGATCCGGGCCGGCCTGGCCCACCTGTGGTTCGTTACGCTGCACCCGTTCGACGACGGCAACGGTCGCATCGCGCGCGCGCTCGGCGATCTGGTTCTGGCACGCGCGGACCGAAGCCCGCAGCGTTTCTACAGCGTGTCCGCGCAGATCCAGCGCGAGCGCAACGCGTATTACGACGTGCTGGAACGTACGCAGCGCGGTTCGCTCGACGTCACGGAGTGGCTCGCGTGGTTTCTGAACACGCTGGGCCGGGCCATCGATCATGCGCACACGACACTCGATGCGGTGCTGATCAAGGCGCGCTTCTGGCAGCGATGCGCGGGCGTCGCGATGAACGAACGCCAGGTCAAGGTCATGAATCGCCTGCTCGACGGCTTCGAAGGGAAGCTGACGACCACCAAGTGGGCCGCCCTTGCGAAATGCTCGCAAGACACGGCGCTACGCGATATCACGGAGCTCGTCGAGCAGGGCATGTTGCGTCGCTCGGCGTCCGGCGGGCGGAGCACGAGTTACGAGCTGGTGCCGTTCGACGGCTGACGTCATTGCCGGCTCGTCTCGTCCCGCGCGCGAAGGCGCCGTGTGCATGTCCGATGCGGCGGATGCGATTGCGACACGCGTGGGGCAGGTCGCCGCGCGGCGCATCCGGCTCCGGTCGATGAAAGACGACGGGCCGACCAGGCGTGACGGCGCTCGGGCGATCGTGTTCATCGGGATCGTCGATGCAGTAAGCGGGGCGCTGGCCCGCTATTTCTTGCGCGTCGCGTGCGCCTGCGTCCGCGCGGGCGGCGCCGCCGATTCCCGTATGCGCAGCTCGGGCAGGACGGCATGGCCGGGCCCCGTGGCGCCGTTCTCGAGCGCGTCGAGCAACGCGCGCGCGGCCTGGCGGCCGATCGCGTCGGTGTCGACCCACATCGTCGTCAGCGACGGCCGGATCTCGCGCGCGAGCGCGACGTCGTCGAAGCCGGTGATCGACAGCTGCGCTGGCACGTCGATGCCGAGCGCCTGCGCTTCGAGCAACGCGCCGAGCGCGAGCGCGTCGTTGCCGCAGATCACGGCGGTCGGCCGCGTCGCCGCATCGCTGCCGACGATCGCGCGCAGGCTTACTCGCCCGAACGCGATCGTGGCCGCGCCTTCGTGCTGATGCACGGGGCGCACCGCGAGCCCGTGCGCGGCCAGCGTGTCGTGAATGCCGCGCAGCCGGGCCTGCACGCGGTCGTTGTCCGTCGACGGCTGCATGACGATCGCGAAATCGCGGTGGCCGAGGTCGAGCAGGTGCGTGGTGAGCCGGGCGAACGCCGCGCGGTTGTCGAAGCCGATGCAGCAATGCGGGCTGTCGTCGCGGTACGCATACGTGACGACGTACGGCACGCGATGCATCGCGAGGAGTTCGAACAATTCCGGCGGATACGCTTCGCCGACCAGCGACACGGCTTCCACGCCGCGCGACAGCATCGCGCGCACCTGCGCGAGCGCTTGCGCGGGGTCGTAGTTCGAGCAGCCGAGGAACAGCGTGATGCCGTGCTCGGCCATGACCGTCTGCATGCCGGCGACCTGCGACGCGAACACCTGGTCGTCGAGGGTCGGAATGATCGCGCCCGTGATGTGGGTGCGCGTGGATGCGAGTGCGCGGCCGGCCGCATTCGGGATCCAGTTCAGTGCGAGCGCCGCGTCGCGCACGCGCTTCTGCACGTCGGCCGACACCTTGCCGGGATCGTTGTACACGCGCGAGACGGTCGCGGTCGATACGCCGGCCAGTTTCGCGACGTCGCCGAGCACCGAGCGGCCGCTGCCGCGGCGTGCCCGAGGCGTGCTCATCGGCCGTCTCCGTGCGTGGCGGCCCCGTCGCTACCGTGTGCCGTCAAAAGCGTCATTGTTTACCCTCGATTCGTGATGGCCCCGCTTGCATTCTCGAGCGAGCCTGCGAGAATGTAAGCGCTATCTTGCTACCGCTTCTTATTATGTCAGACACCTGCTCGATCCGTATGGCGAAATTTTCCGAGACGACGACCTTTCCGGTCATTTTGTCGACCGAAAATGTAAGCGATTACATCAAGCAATGAACGGTCTCCGGTCACCGCGTATCGCCGTCGTCGGCAGCGTCAACATCGATCTCGTCACGCGCACGCCGCGCCTGCCGGTGCCGGGCGAGACGCTGCTCGGTACGACGTTCGAGACCGTTCACGGCGGCAAGGGCGCGAACCAGGCGGTCGCGGCCGCGCGCCTCGGCGCATCGGTCGCGATGATCGGCTGCGTCGGCGACGACGCGTTCGGTACGCGCCTGCACGGCGCGCTGGCGGCAGAGCGCATCGACGTGACGCACCTGCACCGGATCGGCGGCACGACGACCGGCGTCGCGACGATCACGGTCGACGACGGCGGCGCGAACAGCATCGTCGTCGTGCCCGGCGCGAATGCGTGCGTCGACGCCGACCGGATCGACGCGGCGCGTGACGCGATCGTCGGAGCCGCGCTGCTCGTGTGCCAGCTCGAAATACCGGTCGCCAGCGTGGCGCGCGCGATTGCCTGCGCCAGCGCGCACCACACGCCGGTGTTGCTCAATCCCGCACCCGCGCAGCCGCTCTTCGATGCGTTGTTGGCGCGGGTCGACTATCTCGTCGTCAACGAAACCGAGGCCGAGTCGCTGACCGGCATCGCCGTGGGCGACGATGCATCGGCCGCGCGCGCCGCCGATGCGCTGTGCGCGAAAGGCGTCGGCAACGTGCTGGTCACGCTCGGCGCGCGCGGCGTCTGCTGGCGCGGTAGCGCAGGAAGCGGCCGTCATCGTGCGATGGCGGTGGTGGCCGTCGATACGACCGCGGCCGGCGACACGTTCGTCGGCGGGTTCGCGGCCGCGCGGGCCGGCGGCGCGTCGATGGACGACGCGATCGGCTTCGGCCAGCGTGCGGCCGCGATCAGCGTCACGCGTCACGGCGCGCAGACGTCGATTCCGACGCTCGACGAAGTAAACCGTATGGATACCTGAATTCCGCACACGACGGAACGGCCGAACCCGGCCGAGACAGTGACATGGAGACAATCGACATGAACGACAACCAACCTGTTCCGCACGCGCCGCCACGGATTCGGCGCGGTCAACGCATCGCGCTCGCGCTGTTGATGGCGAGCGGGATCGTCAACTATCTCGATCGCGGCACGCTGGCCGTCGCGAGTTCGGCGATCCGCGGCGATCTCGGCCTGTCGCTCGCGCAGATGGGGCTGCTGCTGTCGGCATTCTCATGGAGCTATGCGCTGTGCCAGTTTCCGGTCGGCGGGCTGGTCGACCGCATCGGCCCGCGCCGGCTGCTCGGCATCGGGCTGATCGTCTGGTCGTTCGCGCAGGCGGCCGGCGGCATCGTGTCCACTTTCGGCTGGTTCATCGTCGCGCGCATCGTGCTCGGCATCGGCGAGGCGCCGCAATTCCCGTCGGCCGCGCGCGTGGTGAGCAACTGGTTTCCGCTGCGCGCGCGCGGCACGCCGACGGGCATTTTCAATGCCGCGTCGCCTCTCGGTACCGCGCTTGCGCCGCTGCTGCTGTCGGTGCTCGTTGCGTCGTTCCACTGGCGCTGGGCGTTCATCGTGACCGGGGCACTCGGCCTCGTCGTCGCCGTCGTGTGGTTCGCGCTGTATCGCGATCCGGTGCGCGCGCAACTGTCCGCCGTCGAGCGCGGTTACCTCGATGCCGATGCGCAAAGCGTCGTCGCGGCGCCGAAGCTGACCTTCGCCGACTGGCGCAGCCTGTTCTCGCACGGCACGACGTGGGGGATGCTGATCGGCTTCTTCGGATCCGTGTACCTGAACTGGGTCTACCTGACCTGGTTGCCCGGTTACCTGACGATGGAGCGGCACATGAGCCTGATCCGCACGGGGTTTGCCGCATCGGTGCCGTTCCTGTGCGGGTTTTTCGGTTCGCTGGCCGCCGGCTGGCTGTCGGATTTCGTCACGCGCCACAGCCGGTCGCCGGTCGTGAGCCGGCGCAATGCGGTGGTGGCCGCGATGCTCGGGATGGTCGCATTCACGATTCCGGCCGCGCTCGTGCAGAGCAATACGGTTGCGCTCGCATGCATTTCGGTGGTGATCTTTCTCGCCAACGCGGCGTCGGCGTGCTCGTGGGCGCTCGCGACGGCGGCCGCGCCGCCGAGCCGCATCGCGTCGCTCGGCGCGATCCAGAATTTCGGCGGCTTCATCGGCGGCGCGCTTGCCCCGATCCTGACCGGCGTCATTGCGCAGAAGTGGTCGTTCGTGCCCGCGCTGCTCACCGCGGCGGCGATCGCGTTCGCCGGCGCGATGGCCTACCTGCTGCTCGTGCGCAAGCCGATTCCCGAACAGGCCACGAACGCCGCACCCGGACCGTTGCCGGCGTAATCGTGCAGCCTGCATTCGCATTCACTGAAGGAAGGAGAAACCGATGCAACACTCGCAGCAATCGAACGTGACCGTCGAGGGGATCGTGCCGGTGATGCTGACGCCGTTCGACGACGCCGGCTCGATCGACTACGCGGGGCTCGAGCGGCTCATCGAATGGTATCTGGCGCACGGCTCGGATGCGTTGTTCGCGGTCGCGCAATCGAGCGAGATGCAATTCCTGAGCCTGGCCGAACGCGCGGAACTCGCGCGCTTCGTGGTCGAGCGGGTGGCCGGGCGCGTACCGGTCGTCGCGTCGGGCCATATCAGCGACGATATCGACGCGCAGGTCGTCGAACTGTGCGCGGCGGCCGAATCGGGCGCGCAGGGCGTCGTGCTCGTGACCAATCGTCTCGATCCGCAACGCAAGGGCAGCGCCGCGTTGCTCGATCATCTTCACAGGCTGCTCGCGCGACTGCCGTCGGATCTCCCGCTCGGCCTGTACGAATGCCCGGCGCCTTACCGGCGGCTTCTGTCGGATGACGAGCTGCGCGCGTGCATCGACACCGGCCGGTTCGTGATGCTCAAGGATGTGAGTTGCGATCTCGCCACGGTGAGGCGGCGCGTCGCGCTTGCCGCGGGGTCGCCGCTGAAGATCCTGAACGCGAACGCCGCGATTGCGTGGGATGCGATGAAGGCCGGGTCCGCCGGTTTCAACGGCGTGTTCACGAACTTCCATCCCGATCTCTATCGGTGGCTGCGTACGCGAGGCGAGTCGAATCCGGCGCTCGCCGACGAACTGTCGACGTTCCTGGTCGTCTCGGCGGTATCGGAGGCGCTGGGCTACCCGGCGCTCGCGAAGCTCTATCACCAGCGGATCGGCACGTTCGGATCGATCAAATGCCGTGCGATCGACTACGACGTGCGCGAACGCTTCTGGGCGCTCGACGCGGTGCTCGACAAGATCGTGGCCGGCACCGAACATTTCCGCCGGCGGATCGCTGCGTCGTGACGGAGGACGCGCGCCGCGCCGCGCCGGCAGCGCGGTGCGGCGCGTGATCGCATCGCGTGCCGTGCGTGCGGCCGGCTCGCCGATTGCCTGCTGAAACGATCCACGTTGCGCGATGCATGCGATTGCGGCGAAATTGTCGCAGCTCCTGATCCGTCGATGGCGGCACCACGTGCCGCCGCGCTCTCCGGCCATCACTCGGCGGCCATTCGCTACGTCACGAACTCTAACCGCCCGCGATTCGCGAGCGCGGTGCCGACGCTCGTCCGACCATCCTGCCGCGCGTCGCATTGACGATGTCTGACGGACCGTCGACATGTTCTCGCATACGGCGAGAAAAGCGCACAAATCTGCGCAATTCCGCGGTCATTCGTCATAGCGGTTCGTAATACCATGCCGCGGAGTGATCTTTACCGACGAACCGCTGAAGCCGCATTCGCCCATGCAACACGTGACGACAAGCCAGCCGCCGATCCTGGCGGCGCCGGTTGATGCCATGCTGCACGCCGTGATCGACGAGGTCGTCCATCGGAGCGTGTCGGAGGCGACGACGCGCAGCGGCTACATGCGCTGCGCCGACTATGCGATCGTCGGCGCGCAGGTGCTGACGCTGCTGACCGGGAAACCTTATCGGCCGTTCGCGGGCGGCGAGGTGATGGACTTCGGCGGCGGCAACTTGTATGCGCTGTGCACGACGCGCGCGCGGCGCCGCACCGCGCGGCATCTGTCGCAGCTCGCGCGGTATCACTGCTGGGTCGAGGCGCGCCACGACGACGTGGGCGGGCGCACGCGCAAGGAGATCGTCGACTTCACGCTGCGCCACGACGAGACCGTTGCGAACCAGCTGGGCATGCCGTTCACCCGTGCCTACCAGGCTTATTTCTGGGGCTGGGAAGACGAGCACACGGTGCCTGCCGAGTTGCACGACCATCCGGTATTCGCAAAGCGGGGCCCGGTGTGGCGCTGGGCCGAGCGCGAATGCACGTCGCTGCTGCGCGCGTACGAGCACGAACGCCCCGGCTATTTCGGGCGTCAGGTATCGCGTGCAATCGATTTGTTCGCCGACCGCGTCGAAGGTCTCGGCTGACGCGTGCCTGTTTCAAGGACGGCTGCGGGCCGGTTGCCGGCCGCGACGATGCGAAGCCGGCGGGCGCTGGCGCGCTGCCGGGCATGAACGATGTCGCCCGAGCCACGCGCACCGCGCGACCCGCTCACTTCCTGGACAGCGTGCCGCTACTGTTCGCACCGCCAAACAATCGCGTCAGGTATTGCGAATGGGTGTTCATCCGGGTCATCAGGGTGTTGAGTGCGGTGAACTGCGCCTGATACTGCCTGGTCAGTTGCACGGCATAGTCGGACAGATCCGACTGCTGTTGCGCGACACGTTTCAGATCGGCGCTCAGTGCGGTCGTGCGCACGTCGATCATCCCGTTCTTCTTCGTGAACTGCGTGACCTGCTCGGCCAGGCGCGTGCCGATCCCGTTCTCCGGATTGAACAGGCGCGCGACCCCGGACGGGTTGGCGGACAGCGCGCTGTCGAGCTTCGCGCCGTCGACGTTCAGCGTGCCGTCTCGCTCGAGCTTGATGCCGATCGACAACAGGTTCGCGTGTCCGTTGCCCTTCTCGGGGGCGCCGCCGCTGTCCACCCCGCGCGCGACGATCGACGCCAGCGCGTTGCGGATCGTGTTCAGCGTCGAATCGCCGATCAGCGCGCCCTGCGAGCTTGCGCCTGGCGTGTAGCTCGACAGCGCGCCCATCGTCTTGACGACCGTGTTGTACAGACTCACGAAATTCGCGATCGTCGCGGCCTGCGACTTCGTGTCGGCGCTGATCGTCAGCGTCTGCGTATCGGTTGCGCCGACCGCGGCCGCCGACAGGTTCAGCGTGATGCCGGTCAGCACGCCCGACACGGCGTTGCTCGCGCTGGTCGATGCGATCCCGTTGAGCGTGAACTTCGCGTCCTGCGCGACGGCGCTCTGCCGCCAGGCGGCCGCGCCGTTCGCCGAATCGATCGTCGATGCGCCGCCGGACGGGGCGACCGTCGACGTGACGCCGAGATTCGACAGGCCGCTGTCGTTGGACACGTTGCCGACCGCGACGCTGATCGCGTTCGCTGCGCCCGTCTTCGACGACGCGAGCACGAGGTGCGCACCGTCCGTGCCGTTGATGACCGTCGCACCGATTCCCGGGTTGCCGGCCGCGCCGTTGATTGCCGCCGCGATGCCTGCCAGCGTGTTGTTGGCGCTGCCGATTTCGACCTTGAACGACTGGCTGCCGAGCGACAGCGTCAGCGTGCCGGTGCCGAGCGCCTTGCTGCCGTTGAAGCCGGCGGACGACAGCGCCTGCGCGGTCGCGATCTGCGTGACGCCGACGGTGTAGGTGCCGGCGACCGCGCCCGCGCCGGCCGTCGCGGTCAGGCCCTTGCCGCTCGCGACGGCGTTGAACGTCGACTGCAGTGCGCCATTCTTCAGCGGCGTCAGGCCTGCCTCCAGCGCGCCGAGTGCCGACGACAACGCGCCGAATGCGGAGATCCGCGTGTTGCCGGTCGTTTGCGAAGCGGCAAGCGCCGCGGCGCGCCCGGCCGTCTTCGCGTTCACGAGCGTCTTGACGAGCGAGCCGACGTCCATCGCCGGATTGCCGGTCGAGCCGTTGATGATCGATTGCGCCGCCTGTTGCATCAGGCTGTTCGCGTTCGCGCCGCTGTTGACGGGCGTGTTCGTTGGCATGGGTGAACTCCGGTTGAAAGACGATTCAGTGGCGAACGGCGGTCGAGCCGGCCCGCGGCAATTGGGGTGGTCGCGTGGCGATTCGCGTGCATGCCGCTTTCTCGTATGGCGCGGGGCGTGGATCGCGGAAGTGTCGGGAAAACGGACGAACGAATCGGTGCGCTATCGTATTCTTAAATCGGTATTGGTTAGTAATTTGTTGTAGTGATTCCTGGGGAAAGCGTGGTTGGGTGATGGAAATGTGTGATGTTTCCTATTCGCGCATGATATTTGTTGTATTTGTTAAAGGATTTTCGGTAGAGCGAAAAGTGCGGAAGCGTAAAGATTCGATGACATGCCTTTCGTTGATTTCTCTAAATGACAGGCGGATGGGCAGCGTGAAGACGGACGCGTTTCGATCGAAAAGTCCATTTCGACGCCATGTTCATGACTCGAAAAATGATACTGAGTGGCGCGGATAAAGAGGGTGAGTAACCAGAAAGATTGTATCGGGGCGTTACGTGCTGATGGGTGCTGGTGAGTAAATGGCGCAATGTGCCAATTCGATGATGCGTTTTGATTCGATTCAAAAATATCAACTGATTCCCGTAACGTAAAGAAACGAACACCTTTCGCGTTGCCGAAACAGGGAGGCCGGTGGCTTGCATGGCCGCCCAGGCGTCGGATAAGGGATCGGCGTTCCTTGATTGTCAACTAATTTGAGACGGCGAATCATATTTAGACGGATTGATGATTTGTGGCAGGACAGTAGACTGCACCCGTGCTTCGCCAGAACCGATCCGGAGCTCGCCGCCACTCGCGGCGTGACCGGACGGATGCTTCGGCGGCAGGCCACGTGGCTTGCCGTCCGATTGCGCGAAGAGTGGTCCGTGCCGGCATGGCGTGCCGATTGGGCGCGCCGCGGCACCGGATGCATCAAACCGTCAATTCAAGGGTGATTGCTATGCGTTACGTTTCGCTGGAGTCGAAGAAGGACGAGCTGCTGCTGGCGGCTCGCGTACTGATGATGATTCTGTTCGTGCTGTTCGGCTGGCAGAAGCTGAACGGTTTCTCGGGCACGGTCGCGTATATGGCGTCGACGGGGAACCCGGCGCCCGAGCTGGCGGCCGCGATCGCGGTGGCGGTCGAACTGGTGGGCGGCGTGCTGATCGCGATCGGCTTCTATACGCGTCCGCTCGCACTGGTGTTCGCCGCCTATACGCTCGCGACCGCGCTGATCGGCCATCGCTACTGGGCGCTGCAGGGGATGGAGCAGTACATGGCGATGATCAACTTCTACAAGAACGTGAGCATCATCGGCGGGCTGTTGTTGCTCGCGTTGATCGGGCCGGGGCGGTATTCCGTTGACCGGAAGTAACGCGGGACGGCGTTTCCGTTCGGTATCGGGAGCCCGGTGCGCGCACGCGTGCCGGGTTTTGTTTTTTGCGGGTGCCGGTGCGTGTGCCGAAGCACGGTGCGCGACGCACCCGTTCGCGGCCGGAATCCGCGTCGCGGATCACGCACTGCGCGAAACCGTCGGTCGGCGCGAAATGGACGACGAACGGGGCGAAGAACGGGGCGAAGAACGGAGGTCGATCCGGTTCCCGACCGGATGCGAGCCGTTCATGTCATCCAATAGGGCCGATAATCCAGACGTTTCCGTGATTCATCGCCACCATGTCAAACCAATCCCCGGTACGCAAAACCATCCTCCTCATCGGCGCCTCCGGCCTGCTGGGCCGCGCGGTCGCCGCGTCTTTGTTCCGCGAACCGTCGCTGACGCTGCTCGCCACCATCCGGAACCCGCAAACCGCCGGCGCGAAGCTGCTCGCATTGCCATCCGCAAACATCGCCGAACTCGATGTTCTCGACCAGCCGTCGCTCGAACGCGTTTTTGAAATCCACCGGCCCGCAGTGGTGATTCTCTGCGCCGCCGAACGCCGCCCCGACGTCTGCGAACGCGACCCGGCCGCGGCCCGCGCAATCAACGTCACCGCACCGGCCCGCATCGGTGCGCTCGCCGCGCGATATGGCGCATGGACGCTCGGCATCTCGACCGACTACGTCTTCGACGGCCGGGCCGCCCCCTACGGCGAAGACGCCATCCCGAATCCGCTGAACATCTACGGCCGCACCAAGCTGGAGGGCGAGGCCGCGCTCCTCGCCGCGTCGCCACTGTCGTGCGTGCTGCGCCTGCCGTTGCTCTTCGGCCCGATCGCCGACTGGAGCGAATCGGCCGTCACGAGCCTCGTGCCGGCCGTCGTCGCGTCGGCGCGACCGGGCGCCCATGCGGTCGGCATGGACGCCTGGGCGATTCGTTACCCGACCTATACGCCCGACGTCGCGCAGGTCATCCGCGACCTGACGCTGCGTCATCTCGCGGGTGAAACCGTCACGGGCATTCGACACTGGTCGAGCGAGGAGCCGATGACGAAGTACGAGATCGCGCAGCGCATCGCCGGCGCGCTCGGCATCGCCGCGTCGCTCGTGCCGATCGATCAGCCGACCGACGCGACGCCGCGCCCGTACGACTGCCATCTGGACGCCGCGCGCGTACGCGCGCTCGGGATCGACTACGCGACGCCGTTCGATACTGCGCTGCGAACCGTGCTGCGCGATGCGCCGCAGTCGCCGTAGGATCGACACCGTGCGCGGCTCGCGGCGTCTCGCCGAGATCGACGTGCCCGTTCGCCGAGGATCGTACAGCCGCTTGCCGCCCGCTCGGGAGCCAGGCCATGCTCGACAGCGCCGCGCGCTTCGTGCTGCAGGCGGGCGCCGTCGCGCGCGGCGATGTCGCGGCGTTCGTGACGCAAGCCGCGCCGGCGCGGCGGAAGTCCATCGAGATCACGGAGCCGGTCGTCGCGCGCTCGATGCATTTTCGATTCTCGCAGCCGTTCACGAGGCTCGAAGTGATTGCGAAGGCGGCACCGAGATCGCCCGCCACGGCGACGACGCGATCGTCACGCCTCACGACGACTGCACGATCGTGCAGTTGTCGATGCGCCACCTCGACGAGAACGTCGCGATGAGGCGGCTTGGGGGGATGCAGCCATCCGTCCCGGACGAACCGGCGGACATCGACGCGTGCGTGAAACGCAAACGACATGACCCACCTGGCGATCGAATTCCGAATTTGTCTAGTCATCTTTGAAATTTGGCCTGCCGAATTGCACCAAACATGTGCTGAAATTCCCTGCAACGATGCACGTCAGAACCCTTTAATTAGGGGATTTCCCGCGTTTTCCGTGTTTTTATTGATCGCTGCTTGTCTCGCTGTTTTTCTTCTTGCATGCTTGTATAGACAAATTCCTGAGGCGGCTTGCTGGCACCGAAGGGATGGCGAACTTCAACGCAAGGAGAAACCTCGTGAACGGCAAGCGCATCAAATGGGCAATCAGGACGATCGGCGTCATCGCGGCTGCGGCGGCAACGCTTGCCGCACCGGTGCAGGCAAAGGAATGGAAGACGGTGACGGTCGCGCTAGAAGGTGGCTACGCGCCGTGGAATCTCACGCTGCCGGGCGGCAAGCTGGGCGGTTTCGAACCGGAACTGCTCGCCAACGTGTGCGAGCGCATCAAGGTGCAGTGCAACATGGTCGCGCAGGACTGGGACGGGATGATTCCCGGCTTGCAGGCCGGCAAGTTCGATATCCTGATGGATGCGATTTCCATCACGCCGGAGCGAGAAAAGATTCTGCTCTTCTCGCGACCGTATGCGGCGACGCCGGCGACGTTCGCCGTCACCGATACGAAGATCCTGCCGAAGGCGGCGCCCGGCGCGCCGATCGTCAAGCTGACGGGTGACGCCAACGCGGACAAGCCCACCGTCGACACGCTGCGCAAGCAATTGAAGGGCAAGACGATCGGTATCCAGTCGGGCACCGTCTATACGAAATTCATCAACGACAGCTTCAAGGACATCGCGTCGATTCGCGTGTACAAGACGTCGCCGGAACGCGATCTCGATCTGGTCGCCGGGCGCATCGATGCGTCGTTCGACGACGTCACGTACTACGCGGCGAACAACGCGAAGAAGGACAACGCATCGATCGTGCTCGCGGGGCCGAAGCTCGGCGGCCCGATCTGGGGGCCGGGCGAGGGGCTCGCGTTCCGCAAGCAGGATGCCGACCTGAAGACCAAATTCGATACGGCGATCGCCGCGGCGCTTGCGGACGGCACGGTGAAGAAGCTCGCCGACAAGTGGTTCAAGACCGACGTCACGCCGTAAGCGCGCGTTCGGCCGCCGCCGCGTAAGTTCGTCGAACGACGCGCGGCGGCACGCATCCAGCGGTTTCACTCAACGCATGCCGGGAGGCACGCATGGCGATTCTTGAAATGCTCGGCTTCGGTACTGAAGGCTGGGGTGGCGTGCTGCTGCTCGCCGCGCTGATGACGGTCGCGCTGACGCTTGCCGCGCTCGCGGTCGGCGCGGTGATCGGTGCCGCGATCGCGGCCGCGAAGCTGTCGCGCTATCGCACCGCCCGCCTGCTCGGCGATCTGTATACGACGGTATTTCGCGGCGTGCCCGAACTGCTCGTCATCTATCTGTTCTACTTCGGCGGCTCGACGCTCGTGACGACCGTCGGCCAATGGTTCGGCGCGGAAGGGTTCATCGGCGTGCCGCCGTTCGTGATCGGCGCGCTCGCGGTCGGGATGATCTCGGGCGCCTATCAGGCCGAGGTCTATCGCGCGGCGGTGCTCGCCGTATCGAAAGGCGAGCTCGAAGCGGCACGCTCGATCGGCATGCCGCGCGCGATGGTGTTGCGGCGCATCCTGGTTCCGCAAGTGCTGCGCTTCGCGCTGCCCGGTATCGGCAACGTGTGGCAACTGAGCCTGAAGGACTCCGCACTGATCTCGGTCACCGGTCTTGCCGAGCTGCTCCGCACGAGCCAGATCGCCGCCAGTTCGACGCACCAGTACTTCGTATTCTTCGTCGCGGGCGGTGCGTTGTATCTGCTGATGACGGGCTTGTCGAACCGCGTGTTCAACCGGGCGGAAGCGATCGTCGGCCGGTCGTTCCGCCGCAATTTCGCGCGCAACTGACGGAGAACGGGCATGTCCATCGATTTCGATTTTCTCGTCGATACGCTGCGCCAGCTGCTCGCGGCCGTGCCGACCACGCTCGGCCTGTTCTTCGCCTCGCTCGTGCTCGGCGGCCTCCTGTCGCTCGTGATCGTCACGATGCGCGTGTCGCCGCACTGGCTGCCGAACCGCTTCGCGCGCGCCTACATCCTCGTGTTTCGCGGCTCGCCGCTGCTGATCCAGATGTTCCTCGTGTATTACGGGCTCGGCCAGTTCGGCGTGATCCGCGAGAGCTTCATGTGGCCGGTGCTGCGCGAGCCGTACGTATGCGCGGTGCTGTCGCTTGCGCTGTGTACCGCCGGCTACACGGCCGAAATCCTGCGCGGCGGGTTGATGGCCGTACCGGTCGGGCAGATCGAGGCCGGGTATTCCATCGGCCTGTCGGGCTTCTCGCTGCTGCGGCGCGTGATTGGCCCGATCGCGCTGCGCCAGTGCCTGCCGGCGTACTCGACCGAGGCCGTGCTGCTCGTCAAGTCGACCGCGCTCGCGAGCCTCGTCACGGTGTGGGAGGTGACGGGCGTGGCGCAGCAGATCATTCAGCAAACCTATCGGACGACCGAGGTGTTCGTCTGCGCGGCCATCATCTATCTGTGCCTGAACTTCATCGTCGTGCGCCTGCTCGGCGCGCTCGAATGGCGACTCTCCGCGCACCTGCGTGCGCCGAAGCCGTCCGGTGCGCCCGCCGCGGCGACGCCCAATCCCCGGCGCGCCGCATCCTGAGCGTCCCCGTCCTTTCAGAGAGAATCCGATGAACACCCCTGCTCCCGTTGCGCTGTCGGTCAGAAACATCCACAAGTCGTTCGGCGATCATCATGTGTTGAAGGGCATTTCGCTCGACGCGCACGAGGGTGACGTCATCTCGATCCTCGGCGCGAGCGGCTCGGGCAAGAGCACGTTCCTGCGCTGCCTGAACCTGCTCGAGACGCCCGACGACGGCTCCGTCGCGCTCGCGGGCGAAGCGCTGGCGATGAAGCGCGCGCGCGACGGCAAGCTGCATCCGAGCGACCGGCGCCAGGTCGACCGGATCCGCTCGCAGCTCGGGATGGTGTTTCAGAACTTCAACCTGTGGTCCCACATGACGGTGCTCGACAACCTCGTCGAGGGGCCGCTGCGCGTGCAGAAGCGCAGTCGCGCGGAGGCGGTGGAGGAAGCCGAGGCGCTGCTCGCACGCGTCGGTCTCGCGGACAAGCGCGGCCACTATCCCGCGCACCTGTCGGGCGGCCAGCAGCAACGGGTCGCCATTGCCCGCGCGCTGGCGATGCATCCGAAGGTGATGCTGTTCGACGAACCGACGTCGGCGCTCGACCCCGAGCTGGTCGGCGAGGTGCTGCGCGTGATGCGCTCGCTGGCGGAGGAGGGGCGCACGATGCTGGTCGTCACGCATGAAATGGGTTTTGCGCGCCACGTGTCGAACCGCGTGATGTTCCTGCATCAGGGCGAGGTCGATACGGACGGGACGCCCGACGAAGTGTTCGGCGGGCAGACCTCCGAGCGCTTCCGGCAATTCGTGTCGAGCCACCACGACCGCACCGCGAACTGAGGCTGCCATGACCGTATTCCGTGCGGCGCAGCCGCTCGACTGGCGACAGGTTGCGGCCGTGGCGGCCGGCGAGCCGCTGGCGTTGGCCGACGATGCGCGCGCGCGCGTCGTCGCCGCTCGCGAACTCGTCGACGAGATCGTCGCGCGCGGGATTCGCGCATACGGCGTCAATACCGGCGTCGGCGCGCTATGCGACGTGATCGTGTCGCCGGCACAGCAGAGCATGCTGTCGCACAACATCCTGATGAGCCACGCGGTGGGCGTCGGCATGCCGCTCGGCGCAGCCGAAACGCGCGCGATCATCGCGGCCGCGATCAACAACTATGCGCACGGGCATTCGGGCGTCCGCGCCGACGTCGTCGAACAGCTCGTCGCGCTGCTCGAGCACGATTGCCTCCCCGAAGTGCCGGCGCACGGCTCGGTCGGGTATCTGACCCACATGGCGCACGTCGCACTCGTGTGCGTCGGGCACGGCCATGCGCGCCATCGCGGCGAACGCGTGCGCGGCGACGAGGCGCTGCGGCGCATCGGCCGCGAACCGCTGGTCCTCGGCGCGAAGGAAGGGTTGAGCCTGGTCAACGGGACGCCGTGCGTCACGGGGCTGGCGGCGTTGGCGCTGGCCCGCGCCGAGCGGTTGCTCGACTGGGCCGACTGGATCGCGGCGATGAGCTTCGAGAACCTGGGCGGGCAACTCGCCGCATTCGATCCCGCTTCGCTCGCGTTGCGGATTTCGCCCGGTATCGGGCAGGTCGGCGCGCGTTTGCGTGCACTGCTGGCGGACAGCGGCATGCTTGCCGCGGCGAGCGGCCGGCATACGCAGGATCCGCTCAGCCTGCGCACGATTCCGCACGTGCACGGCGCGGCGCGCGACGTGTTCGACGTCACGGCGGAGGTCGTCGATCGCGAACTCGCGTCCGTCACCGACAATCCGATCGTTGCCGGCACGCGAGAGGCGCCGGCCGTGCATTCGCAGGCGCATGCGGTCGGCGCGGGCATCGCGCTCGCGATGGACAGCCTCGCGGCGGCGATGGCCCAGGTCGCGGCGATCGCCGAGCGGCGTCTCGACCGGCTCGTGAATCCGCTCGTCAGCGGGCTGCCGGCATTTCTTGCCGCGCCGGGAGGCAGTTGTTCGGGTTTCATGATCGCGCAGTACACGGCGGTCGCGCTGGTTGCGCAGAATCAGCGGCTTGCCGCGCCGGCGAGCCTCGACGGCGGCATCACGTCGGGGCTGCAGGAAGATCACCTGTGCCATGCGACGCCGGCCGCGCTGAAGGCGCTCGACATCATCGAGAATACGACGCGCGTGCTCGCGATCGAGCTGCTGGCCGCCGCGCAGGCGTACGACCTGCAGCCGGACGAAACGGGGCGGGCCGCACCGACCGACGCGCTGTGGCGGCACGTGCGCGCACGCGTGCCGGCGTATCACGACGACCGGCCGCTTGCGGACGATATCGCGATCGCGGCCGGCATCGTCGCCGGTGTGCCGCCGCCGTTGCAGTGACGACGGTCGAGGACGGGCCGATCACCCACCATTCATTCGGTCGAGGGCGCATGAGCGAAACGGAACGCAGACTTTCCGCACGGCAGGCGTTGACGTCGGCCGACACCGTACCGGCGCGGGCGTTGCCGGCCTATCAGCAGATCAAGCGCTACGTCGTCGAGCGGATCGCGAAGGGCGACTGGAAGCCCGGCGCCGCGATCCCGACCGAGGCCGAGCTGGTCAAGGAATTCGGCGTGGCCCGGATGACGGTGTCGCGCGCGCTGCGCGAACTGACGGCCGAGCGCGTGCTGACGCGCATCCAGGGGGCCGGCACGTTCGTCGAGCGCCGGCATTACGAATCGACGGTGCTGGAGATCCGCAACATCGCGGACGAGATCGCCGAGCGGGGCCATCGGCACAGTGCGCGCGTCCTGCTGATCGAGCGCAGCGTCGATCCGGACGCGATCGATGCGCTCGGCCTGCGCGCCGGGCCCGTGTTTCATTCTCGTATCGTGCATTACGAGGAGGGCGAACCGATCCAGTTCGAGGATCGCTACGTCAATCCGGCCTTGTTTCCCGCGTATCTGGAGCAGGACTTCACGATCGAGACGCCGAATCATTACATGGTGCGCCTGGCGCCGATCCAGCGTGCGGAGTTCCGGATCTACGCGGAGAAGCCCAATGCGCAGGTGCGTCGGCATCTCGTGATGGAAATCGGTGAACCGTGCTTGCTGCTGCGACGCCGTACGTGGGTCGGCGAGCAGGTCGCCACGTCGGTCAGGCTGTGGCATCCGGCGTCGCGGTTTCATCTGGCGGGCACGATGTAGGGAAACAGGGCGGGCTTGGGCGGAGCGGACCGTATGCCGCTTCAGCGGGCGATGGCCGATGCAGTCGCATGGGTCGTGATGGAGCCCTGCCGTATCTGCATCGAAAGGCGATACACTGCGCGGGTTGCCGGCGCGCATAAGCGCGACGCCGCCGCGCATCGCGCATCGTCCGGCTCGATTTGACACCTGGCGGCGCCGGCCGTTAAAGTCGCCGACGCGGGGCGGTGGGTCAAGCACACGCCCGGAACAGGCAGCCGATGTTCCAGGACTACGGGGCTACCCCGTGGATCAGATCGATACTCCGATGCGTCGCAAGGGGATCCGTTGCGCGTCGCGCAACGCGGCCCCTCGCAGTACCGGCCACGTTGACTCATCGTCCCGCCCATCTCGATCCATGCATTCATTCCTGCGCGACACCACCCGCACGATTGCCGAGGCGATGCTCGCCGGTCCACCCGAACGCGACGGCGTCGTCGCCCGGCTGGCCGCCGTGCTCGGCGAAGCGCCGTCGTGGGTGCACGAATGCGCGAACCTCGCGCTCGTCCGCTTCGGCACGCACTGGGCCGATACCGACACCGACGTGCTCGCGGCGGTCCTGGCCGAGGCGCCCGCGTTCGTGCGCGCATGGTATGGCGACCGTCGGCCGGTGGTGATCCGCATCGTGCGGCGGCCGCTGGTGCAGCGACCGTTGCCGGCACCGCTCGCCGGCTGCGACGTGCCGCAATGGTCCACGCCCGGCGATCTCGCCGGCTGGCTCGGGGTGAGCACGCCGGAACTCGACTGGCTGTCCGATCATTGGCGCGTCGACGCGCGCGGCAGCGCCTCGCCGCTGCATCACTACACGTACGTCGCGGTCGACAAGCGCAGCGGCGGATGCCGCCTCGTCGAAATCCCGAAGGGGCGGCTGCGCGAAGCGCAACGCCGCATCCTGCACGGGCTGCTCGATCGCATTGCGCCGCACGGCGCGGTACACGGTTTTCGCAAGGGGCACGGGATCGTGTCGTTCGCGGCGCCGCATGCGGATCGCGATGTCGTCGTGCGCTTCGATCTCGCGGATTTCTTCGTGTCGGTGCGCGCCGCGCGCGTCCATGCGCTGTTCGCGACGCTCGGGTATCCGGCCGAAGTCGCGCGTACGCTCACCGGGCTGTGCACCAATCGCGTGCCGTCGGCGCGGCTGCTCGCGCCGGACTTGCGCGACCGGTTCGACTGGATCGGCCGCCAGCGCTATCGCGAACGGCATCTGCCGCAGGGGGCGCCGACGTCGCCGGCGCTCGCGAACCTGTGCGCATTCCGGTTCGACATGCGGCTTGCCGCGCTCGCGCGTTCGCTCGATGCGACCTACACGCGCTATGCGGACGACCTCGCGTTTTCCGGCGGCGGCGCGCTCGCGCGCGACATCGGGCGGTTGCAAGTCCGGGTCGCCGCGATCGCACTCGAGGAAGGCTTCGCGCTGCAATTGCGCAAGACCCGTGTGATGCGGCGCGGCACGCGGCAGCAACTGGCCGGCGTGGTCGTCAATCGTCATCCGAACCTGCCGCGCGACACGTTCGATCACCTGAAGGCCATCCTGACCAACTGCATCCGGCGCGGCCCGGCGTCGCAGAATCGCGACGCGCATGCGGATTTTCGTGCGCATCTGGCCGGGCGCGTCGCGCATGCGACGGCGCTGAATGCGGCGCGCGGCGCGAAGTTGCGCGCGCTGTTCGACCGGATCGCATGGGAGGCCGGCGGCGCGGACCGCTGAACCGTCGGGCCCGCGTCGATTCCGGTCGGCAACTTCTGCATCGCGACGCCGCGCACTGCTATCATTCGCGCCATGCCGCGCCCGTGCCATGGAGCGGCGAATCATTTGCCGCCACCGCTCGCCCGTGCATGCGTCGCGGCGTGCCGCCCGCTGCCGGCCTGGTCCTGTCTGTCGGTGACGCACGACGTCGTTTCGTGCGCATCGCGCAAATCTTGCCGGCTCAGGTGGACGATTCACCTATTTGACAGCCCCGATCGGTGAGACTTCATGGTAGGTTCGGCCATCGGAGCTTTTTGCAAAAACATGCCCAAAGAGGATGAATACATGACCCAGGCCCTGCAGGAACTCGAAGCACAACTTCGGGACCTGAACATCAAGCTGTCAGAGGCAAAGCAGAAGGAGAAGCAAGCTGCGCTCGCGGCTTTCAAGGAACAGGTCGAGCTGTTGGGAATTTCGCAGCAGGAAGTGCTGAGCGCGCTCGGCTACATCGTTCAGCGCAAGCGCAAGGCGCCTGCCAAGTACTACGATCCGTCTACCGGCCGCTCATGGTCGGGGCGCGGCCCGCGGCCGAAATGGCTCGATGGCAAGGATCTCGAAGCGCTCGCCGTCGACCGCGGGGCCAAGACCTGGTGGCCGGGGGACGATCAGGGCTGAAGCCCGCCACGCCGCAAGGCCATCCGGCGCCGTCCGGTTCGCGTACGCGGGCCGGACGGCAATCCCCCGCCGGCCGGCCGTCTTTCATCCGGTGTCCGGCCTGATCGCGACATCGCCGGCCTCGCCGCCGCACCGGATCCACGTTTTTCCTTTCCCTTTTCTCTTTTTCCACGCGTTTTCCGCCGTTTTCCCGCCAGCCGTCCGGCCAGCGCGGGCAGGACGCGTCGCCTCCGTCGTTCGCGGGCACAGGCCTTAGAATGTCGCCGGACATTCGTGGCAGGACACCATGGCAGCAAACATGAAATCTTCGGCGCTCGGCGGCCCGTCGGCCCCGCGCGTGGAGCCGGTCGGCGCGTACGCGTGGAAAGCGCTGGCCGGGTCGGCGATCGGCTATGCGATGGACGGCTTCGACCTGCTGATCCTCGGCTTCATGCTGCCGGCGATCGCGGCGGCGCTGCACCTGACGCCCGGGCAGGCCGGCGCGCTGGTCACGTGGACGCTGATCGGCGCGGTTGCGGGCGGCATCGTGTTCGGCGCGCTGAGCGACCGCTACGGGCGCGTGCGCGTGCTGACCTGGACGATCCTGCTGTTCGCGGTCTTCACCGGCCTGTGCGCATTCGCGCAAGGCTTCCAGGATCTGCTCGTCTATCGCACCATCGCGGGCATCGGCCTCGGCGGCGAGTTCGGGATCGGCATGGCGCTCGCGGCCGAAGCGTGGCCGGCCGGCAAGCGCGCCCGCGTGTCGTGCTACGTCGCGCTCGGCTGGCAGGCCGGCGTGCTGCTGGCCGCGCTGCTGACGCCGTTTCTGCTGCTCCACATCGGCTGGCGCGGCATGTTCGTGGTCGGCGTGCTGCCCGCGCTGCTCGCCTGGGTGATGCGCAACAAGCTGCACGAGCCGGAAGCGTTCGTGCAGCGCGCGACGCAGCCGAAGCCCAACGCGTTCCGCATGCTCGTCGCCGACGGCCGCACCGCGCGCACGAGCCTCGGCATCGTGATCCTGTGTTCGGTCCAGAATTTCGGCTACTACGGAATCATGATCTGGCTGCCGACCTTCCTGTCGAAGCAGATGGGTTTCTCGCTGACGAAATCGGGGTTGTGGACGGCGGCGACCGTCGTCGGGATGATGATCGGCGTCTGGGTGTTCGGCCAACTGGCCGACCGCATCGGCCGCAAGCCGACGTTCCTGCTGTATCAGCTCGGCTCGGTCGTGACGGTCGTCGCGTATGCGCGGCTGTCGGACCCGACGGCGATGCTGTGGGCCGGCGCGCTGATGGGCATGTTCGTCAACGGGATGGTGGGCGGCTACGGGACGCTGATGTCGGAAGGCTATCCGACGGCCGCACGCGCGACCGCGCAAAACGTGCTGTGGAACATCGGCCGCGCGGTCGGCGGCTTCGGTCCGGTCGCGGTCGGCGCGCTCGCCGCGCACTATTCGTTCCAGACGGCCATCGCGCTGCTCGCCGGCCTCTACGTGCTCGACATGGTCGCGACGCTGTTCCTGATCCCCGAGCTCAAGGGCGTCGAGCTCGAATGAGCGCGGTGCGCGCATGCGCCGCCACGATTTCACCGCAAACCACGATGCAACGGAACAACAGGACGATCGGCGTGATGGGTTCGGGCAAGGAGCCGTGGCTCGCGTTTTCGGAGCCGCTCGGCGCGTGGCTCGCGCAGGCCGGGTTCAACCTGCTGACGGGCGGCGGGCAGGGCGTGATGCTGGCGGTCGCGCGCGCGTTCGCCAGCGTGCCCGGCCGGGCCGGCCGATCGATCGGCATCCTGCCGACGCAGGCCGATCCGGTCGCGGGCTTCGTGCCGCTCGACGGCTATCCGCATCCGTTCGTCGACATTCCGGTCCTCACGCCGCTGCCGCGCCGCGAGCCGGGCGCGGCGCCAAACACGATCAACCGCAACTACGTGAACGTGCTGAGTAGCGACCTGATCGTCGCGCTGCCCGGCGGGCACGGTACGGCCGAGGAGATTGCGCTCGCGCAGCGCTGGCGCAAGCCGCTCGTCTGCTTCGGGCCGGACGGTGCGTTTCGCTCGCTTGCCGCGGACGCGGTGTGCACGTCGTCGCTCGACGACGTGATCCGGTTCGTCGGCGATACGTTTGCGGCGGAGCAGGCGCAAGCAGGCCGGTAGTTCACGGGATCGCCGCGATTGCTTTCGTCGGGACGCGCGTGTGCGGTGATCGGCCTGCCGGGCGGCCCCGTCGGGGAAATCGCTGCGCGGATGTTTCCGGTTTTTTTCCTGCAATTCGCGGGTCGAACCTGTCACGCGGCGCGGGAACGACGGCGACAGACGACGCGACGACTGGCCGCCGATTTCAACGGCCGGACGGCCCGGGCCGGCTGAAGCGCTGCTCGACCACCTCGGTCCCCCACTGCGTACCCGGGCACTCGCTCGTCAGCGCAAAGCCGAACGACTCGTACAGATGGCGCGCGGCATCGAGCCCCTTGAAAGTGCACAGATAGGTCTCGCGAAACCGGTGATCGTCGACGAAGCGCATCGCCAGCGTCATCAACTGGCGTCCGACGCCCGAGCCGCGCAACGCGTCGTTGACGATGAACCAGCGCAGGTGCGCGACGCCCGTCGCCGGGTCCCCGTCGATCGCGAGCGACGCGAGCGTGCGGCCGTCTTCCTGGCACAGCCACAGCGCCTTGCCGTCGGCCGGCAGCGCGCCCGCGAAGGCGGCCAGCTCGGTCGCCACGCGTTGTTCGAAGAAGGCGCCGAAACCCCAGTGTTCCGCGTAGAAGCGTGCATGCAGGCTGGCGATGTCGCCGATGCAGCCCGGCTGGTAGCCCTCGCGAATCGACGGCGCGTCGGCGGGCGCGACGGGCGCCCTGGCCGCGTTGTCCTGGGCGAGCGCATCGGCATACAGCGCGAGCGAACGCAGCAGCACCTGCTGGTCGGCCGGCATCATGCGACGCAGCGCATTCGACACCTGGTCGGTCGCGAACGTGTCGATTCGTTTCCGAAGCTTTTTGCCTTCGGCGGTCAGGTACAGCTCGATCGCGCGCGCATCCTCGCTCGACACGCGCCGCTCCACGATCCCGGCCGCTTCGAGTCGCGCGAGTTGCCGGCTCGTGTTCGATTTGTCGAGCCGCAGGATGGCGCCGAGATCCTTCGCGTTGATGCCGGGTGCCATCCCGATCTCGAGGATCGCGTGCACGGCCGACGGCGCCCAGTCGCTGTCGGCCAGCGTCGCCCGCATGAAGCCGAGCTCGCGCACCAGTTTGCGCGAGAAGTCGCGCAGCTCGAGGATGGTCGCGTCGCGCGGCTTGGCCGGCGCGTCGATGAGGTCCATGAACGGCTCCTGAAAGTTGCGTATCGCAATCAATAATAGTTGCGGGTCGCAACCTTGGCAAGGCGGATTTTGAGAGGGCGCCGCTTTTTCGGGGTGGTGCTTCCGTGCGGTCGACGGTCGCGCGGGCGAGGTGCGGGCGACGAACCGGGACGGGGCGACTGGTATCGAAGCGGATGGCCGGGCGTGGAGAAGCGGCCGCATACTGGGCGGAGCGGACCACCCGCAAGCAGGGGCGTCGACCGATCGTCGATCGACGACTGCGGACCACGGAGATCACCATGAACAAGCTGTTACCGATGACGATCGCGTTGCTTGCCGGGGGCGGTATCGGGCCGGCGCCGCTCCACGCGGCCGACACCATGGATGCGCCGCCGTGCAGCGCCGCGCATTCGGCGGCTCGGGGTGAAGGGGGCGCCGCGATGCCGGGCGCGTCGGTTCGCAGCTTCTCGACCGCCGGCTGTTCGGGCGCGGTGTTGCAGGGCGACCGGGCCACTGCGACCGTCGACGGCGACAAGATCGAGTTGCGCGACGGCGTCGTCTATGTGAACGGCCGGTCCTACGGCGCGCTCGCGCCTGGGCAGACGGTCGAATACGAGGCCGCGCGCGAGCGGCGCACGTTGAAGGTCGACGGAAAGATCCGTGCGCCGCTGCGCTGACGTTTGCCGGTTCGGCACGCCGGCATGGGGTTTCCCGATCGGCGTGCCGGCGCCTTCAACTTGCTAATGTGCGCCTGTTCGATCCGCGTCAGCCGGCCGTCGCTGAGCCGCACTTTGCGCTCGACCCACGCCGCGTCGACGCACGGCAGCACGGCTTGAGCAGTTCGCGCAGCGGCGTCAGGCCGCACGACAGCCGATCGCTCGTGTCGATTCAATTCAATTCCCGATTCGTTTCGGGCTACCGATTTTTCGACGCACGATCCGAACGAACACGATCGTCGTTTTCTGCAACGGGCGGCATCGATTCGGTTCGTTTCCCGAGACCGGTGCGACGAAGCGCCGGCCCGGGCGCGACTCAGGGCGAGGCGACCGCGGCCGCCGCATCGGCCGGACTGCCCGGCGGCTGGCCGGTTTGCCGGCGCGACCGGCCGGAGCTCAGGTATGCGGCGATCGAATCCTGCGTGATCTCGCCGAGCCATGCCCCGTCGGCGTCGAGCACCGGCATCCACGACACACTGTACTGGTACATCTTCGACAGCACGATGCGCAGGTTGTCGTCCGCTGCGACGCCGGCCGGGAACGGCGTCACGCGTTCGCCGCACACGCCGCCGTCGGTGCGTGCCGCGCGGCGCGTCACGTAGCCGAGCGCCCGGCCCGCGTCGTCGAGCACGGTCAGGTAGCGGCAGTCGGTTTCGTCCATCACCGCCAGCGCGTGCGCGAGCGGCGTATCGACGCGCGCCGTTTCGGGCTGCGTCGCGGCGTCGCCGGCCTTCACGAGCAGCAGGCGTTTGAGCGTGCTGTCCTGACCGACGAACTGCGCGACGAACTCGTCGCGCGGGCGGGCGAGCAGCGTGTCGGGGTGATCGTACTGAACGAGCTGGCCGCGCCGGAACACGGCGATGCGATCGCCCAGCTTGATCGCTTCGTCGATGTCGTGGCTCACCATGATCACGGTCTTGTTCAGTTGCCGCTGCATCTGGAAGAACTCGTTCTGGATCGATTCGCGATTGATCGGATCGACCGCGCCGAACGGCTCGTCCATCAGCAGCACGGGCGGATCGGCGGCCAGCGCGCGAATCACGCCGATGCGCTGCTGCTGCCCGCCCGACAACTCGCGCGGATAGCGTTTCAGGTACAGCTTCGGATCGAGCGCGACCATCGACATCAGGTCGCGCGCGCGTTCGGCGCAGCGCTTCTTGTCCCAGCCGAGCAGGCGTGGCACCACGGTGATGTTCTCCTCGATCGTCATGTTCGGGAACAGCCCGATCTGCTGGATCACGTAGCCGATGTGGCGCCGCAGGTCGACTTCGTCCAGTTGCGCCGTATCCTCGCCGTTGATGAGCACGCGGCCCGACGTCGCGGGGATCAACCGGTTGATCATCTTGAGCGTGGTGGTCTTGCCGCAGCCCGACGGGCCGAGGAACACGCAGATTTCCCCTTCGGGCACCGACAGGCTCACGGAGTCGACCGCGCGCACGGCCTGGCCGTCCTTGCGTGTGAAGGTCTTGGTCAGTTTGTCGAGTTCGATCATGTCTTCTGCACTCCCTTCGGTGTCAATGCACGTTGCAGCATCTGCAGCAGCCGGTCGGCGACGATCGCGAGCAGGCTCACGAGCACCGCGCCCACCAGTAGTTTCATCATGCTGCTCTGCCCGATTGCACGCAGGATCAGCGTGCCGAGGCCGCCCGCGCCGATCACGGCGGCGATCGTCATCACGCCGATGTTCATCACGACGGCGGTGCGCACGCCCGCGAGAATCACGGGCACCGCCAGCGGCAAGTCGACGAGACGCAGGCGTTGCCACGACGTCATGCCGATGCCGGTGCCGGCTTCCTTGATTCCCGCATCCACGTTGTGCAATGCGAGGTAGGTGTTGCGCATGATCGGCAGCAGCGAGTAGAGGAACACAGCGGTGATCGCGGGCGCGGCGCCGATGCCCTGGCCGAAGCGGGAGAAGAACGGGATCATCAGGCCGAACAGCGCGATGGACGGCAGCGTGAGCACGAGCGTGGCGAGGCCGAGCAGCGGCCCGGCCAGCCAGTCGTGACGATTGATCAGGATACCGATCGGTACGCCGGCGACGATCGCGCAACCCACGGCGATCGCGACGAGCCATACGTGCTGCAGCGTGAGCTGCAGCAGCTCGGGCCAGCTCGAAGCGAGATAGTCGAATACGCTCATCGGTCCTCCTTCAAGGTAGCGGGTGGGCGCGCAGGAACGCATCGGCGACGTCGCGCGGCGATCGGCCGTCGAGGTCGACCGCCTTGGCCATCGCCTGCATCGCGTCGTTGTCGAGCACGGCCGACAGTGCGTTGAGTTGCGTCGCGAGCTTCGGATTGCGCTCCAGCGTGGCCTTGCGGACCACGGGCGTCGCGTTGTACGGCGGGAAGAAGTGCCTGTCGTCCTCGAGCGGCACGATGCCGAAGCCCTTCACGCGTCCGTCGGTCGTGTAGACGAGGCCGATCTGCAACTGGTCGTTGTGCAGGGCCGTATAGACGAGCCCCGGATCCATCTGTTTCAGTTGGGCGCGGCTGAACTGCATGCCGTAGGCGGCGAGCAGCGGCTTCAGGCCGTCGGGGCGGTTCGCGAATTCCGCGTCCATGCCGAATACGTAATGCTTCGCGGCCGGATCGGTCTTCAGGTGCTCGGCGAGCTGCGACACCGTCCGGATGCCGGTAGCCTGCGCGAGCCGGCTCGGCAGGCCGATCGCGTAGGTGTCGTTGAGCGGCGAAGCATCGAGCCACACGAGCCCGCGCGGCACGTCGAGCGCCTTGACGCGCCGGTACATTTCGTCGGGCGACAGCTTGTCCTGGATCTTGTTGTAGACGAGCGCCGCGGTGCCCGTGTAATCCCACATCAGGTCGAACTGGCCGTTCTCCAGCGCGCTGCGTGCGAGCGTACTGCCGAGGCCGGCGCGGACTTCGACGTCATAGCCGCGCGAGCGCAGGTATTGCGACGTGAGTTCCGCCAGCACGTATTGCTCGGTGAAGTTCTTCGCGCCCAGCACGAGCTTCGCGGCGAATGCCGGGGTGCCGGCTGCGACGCACAGCGCGCCGGCGATGCCTAGCCGCGCGATCGATCGAAGGATGCGTTGAAGCGTCATGCGGCGCCTCCGTGGCGTGCGAGCCAGCGACGGCTGCCGGCCGCGACGACGCCGTCCAGCACCAGTGCGAGGATTGCGGTGAGCGACGCGCCGAGCAGCAGCAGCGGCTGGTTGTCGAGGTAGATGCCGGGGAAGATCAGCGAGCCGAGACTATCCGCGCCGATCAGATACGCGAGCGGTGCCGTCCCGACATTGATCGCGAGCGCGGTGCGCACGCCGCCGACGATGATCGGCAGCGCGTGGGGCAGTTCCACGCGGACCAGCGACTGCCAGTCGGTCATGCCGATGCCCTTGGCGGCTTCGCGCAGCGCGGCCGGCACGTTCTTCATGCCTTCGTACGCATTGCGCGTGACGGGCAGGAGCGACGCGAGGAACAGCGCGACGATCGCGGGCACGTCGCCGATGCCGAAGATGCCGAGTGCGATGGCCAGCACGGCGAGCGACGGGATCGTGTTGCCGATGTTGAAGACCTGCATGAAGCGCTCGGCCTGATGCCGGAATCGCGGCCGGCTCAGCAGCACGCCGGCCGGCACGCCGACGGCGATGGCCAGTGTCATCGAATAGACGACCAGCAGCATGTGCTGGCCCGCGTAGTAGGCGAGATCGTCCGAGCGCTGATGGAACGTTTCGGCGCCGATGCCGCGCGCCAATGCCCATCCCGCTGCGACGATTGCCACCAGGCTGCCCACCAGTTGGACAGTGCGTCGAGTCATGAAGATACGCCTCCTCAATCCGGTGCGGCGCGCGCACGCGCACGCCGCGATGACGCCGAATGGCGTCGCGATGGAAGTTCGTGATCCCGGCATGGCCGCGATTGAACTGACGGAAACAGTGCTGCCGGCTGCACCGAGATGCGGCTGGCGGTCGGGTGAACGCGACGACGCGTTCGTCTGATTGTCAGGTTCAGCCCGGCGGCGCCGTAACGGCGAGGCGCGTTCGAGCAGGGCGCCGCCTTGCGAAGACGGCATGGATGCGGGCGGCTCGATGCCGACCGCTGGGGCCGGTGGCCCCTTTGACGTGGCGAAACGGATGCATGCGCACCGAAGTGCGAAATGACATCACGTTGCGCACGAGATCATGCGTTTTGTGATGAAGTTGAGGCGAGTATAGAGCAATCAAATAATTGCGTCTACCGTGGGGAACGATCGCGGCGATGCGTCGCCGGTCGTGCGATGGGGAAGCGCGACCGACATGGAAATTGATTCGAAGACCGAATCAATTAGTAAAGCCGTCGTCGTGGTGCGCGCGTGTCGCTCATGTTGGTCGGCAGTCGCACGATCGACGAGCTGACGGAAACGGGGCGCAAGACGCCGGGCGCGCGCGCTTTCGGGCATCATGCGATGGCGCCGGCCCGTCGGGCAGCAGGGTCGGGCAATCCATTGCGTCCGCAACCGATCCGGAGAACCGACCGCCATGCATTCGAATCCCTTCCGCCCGCGCAGCGCGCGCCTGCTCGCCGCGCTGGCCCTCGCCACGACGGCCGTTGCCGTACACGCCGCCGACTGGATCGTGTCCGGCAACGACGGCAAGTACCAGCGCGTCGAGGGTCGCGACACCTATCTGCCGTCTCCGCCCGCGGATACGCTAACGCTGCTCGACGCGAACACCTTCCCGCCGAAGGTCGCGCTGCAGGTCGACGTCGAGAACGGCATCCAGGGGCCGCCGCAGGCCGTCGCGATCACGCCCGACGCGAAGCTCGCGCTCGTCGGTGCGCCGACGCGCTATGACACGGCCGCGAAGCAGCTCGTGCTCGACACGTTCCTGCAGGTCGTGAATCTCGACACCGTGCCGCCCGCGATTACGCGCGTCGAGCTCGGCACGCATCCGCAAGGGATCGCGATCGACCGCTCGGGCCGGCTCGCGCTCGTCGCCAACGTCGACGGTAGCGTGTCGATCCTGCGCATCGACGGCACGCACGTGACGCTCGATGGCACCCTGAAAATCGGCAAGAAGCGGCTGGCCGGGATCAGCTTCACGCACGACGGCAAGCATGCGCTCGTGTCGCTGCGTGACGAGCAGGGCATCGCAGTGCTGAACGTCGACGACGGCAAGGTAACCGACAGCGGCACGCGCCTGAGCACGGGCGTTGCGCCGTACACGATCGACGTGTCGAGCGACAACCGCTGGGCCGTCGTCAGCAACGTCGGGCTCGCCGGGCTGCCGGGTTACGCCGGCACGCTCGCGGGCGACGCCGATTCGGTCGCGTTGATCGACGTATCGCGCGTGCCGTTCCGCACGGTCCAGTATTTGACGGTGCCGTCGCTGCCGGAAGGCGTCGCGATTTCGCCTAACGGCAAGTGGATCGCCGTGCAGGCGATGGACGGCTCGAACCTGACGGCCGACAACCCGGGCCGCCACAAGCTCGGCAAGGTACTGCTGTTCGAAATCCGCGACGGGCAGGCCGTGAAGGTGAGCGAGGCGCCGGGCGGCGAAGCCGCGCAGGGTATCGTGTTTACCGCCGACAGCCGGCACGTGATCGTGCAGTTCAACGTCGAACGGCAGCTTGCGCTGTATGCAGTCGAGGGCGGCAAGCTGCGCGATACGGGCAAGCGGATCGCGCTGACGGGCGGGCCGTCTTCGTTGAGGACGTTGCCGCGCTGACGGGCCATCGCAGGCGCTGTTCACTCACGGCTTGTCGATCGGCCACGAGATGGCGGAAAACATCGTCGCGCGGCTAGACGAAGCGTTGTCGATCGCGCAAGCCGGCGACGCGTGCACGAGAATGCCGGGGAATGAAGCGCCCGATACGGCCGCACCGGGCAGCACGGCCGCGCGGTCACGGACGCAGCAGATCGAACCCGCCGAATACGACGACACCGCTGAGCACGATCATCGCGACGGAGTGCTGGCCGAAGTAGAGAATCGCGGCGGCGAGCCACGTCGTGATGCAGAAGGCGCCGATGCGGGCCATCGTGTGTTCCTCGAATGCGTGATGAAGTGAATGCGTGCCGCGCGGCGTTTGCCGCTCGAGCGGTGAGCGAGGCGTGCACGCAGGCGACGGAAAAGGCGACCCGGGAAGCCGCGGTGGCGGCGTCGGCACACGTTGCATGCCGGCCGGGAGTCGAAGCCGGCGATATCACGCGGTCGGGTCTGGAATAGACATCCGACATGCGCGTTCCGCGCCGACGAAGCGCCGATTTTACCAGCGCCATCGTGCCGCCAATCTGGCCCTTTCGCGATCAATGGCGGTCATCATCCGGCAATCCACCCGCCCCCCGATATTCAAGTTTCGTGTGACGAATGCCGTCAACAATTGAAAGGCGATTCTCGCCCCTGTCATTTCGCTTACCGACGACACACGGACCGACACGATGCAGATCGATTTCTCCACGACCCCGCAATTCCCGCTCGCGGACAGCGGCGTGACCGCGAACCCGCCCGCCGCGACGTCGTCCACCGGTGGCGCGACGGATGCCGCGAGCGCCACGGGTTCGACCGGCACTTCCGGCACCACTGGCACGAAGGAGTCGACGGGCGCCACCGGCGCCGCGCCCGGCACGGCGGGCGCATCGTCGCAAGACCCGGCAGTCGCCCAGTTGAAGGCGCTGATCGAGCGGCTGCAAAAGCAGCTCGCGACATTGGAGCGGCAGATGGCCACCGCGGCCCAGCGCGCGAAGGACGACCCGGCCGCGGCCGTCGAACAGCAGTCGCTGAGTGCGGAAGCCAGCGCGATTTCAGCCGCGCTGGCGACGGCGATCTCGCAACTTGCCGCGGCGCTCGAAAAATCCGGCGGCTCGCCGTCGGGCGGGCTGGTGTCGACGCAAGCCTGAGCGGCGACGGCGGCGTCGGCCGCACGCATTACAATCGCAAGCGCGTCTCCCTCTCGAGGACGGCTGAACGATGAATGCGGAATTCGACGACGACGAACTCCTTCGCTTCGACGCGCACGGCGGCACGCCGCTGCCGGCGGCCGATGCCGAAGGATGGATCGACCACGACGGTGCGCGTATCCGGCATGCGTCGTTCGGCCAGGGGCCGGCGGTCGTGCTGTTGCACGGCGGCCTCGGCCATGGCGGCAACTGGGGCAACCAGGTACCGGCGCTGCTCGCGGCCGGCTATCGCGCGATCGTGATCGACAGCCGCGGTCACGGCCGCAGCACGCGCGACGACCGACCCTATTCGTACGAACGCATGGCATCCGACGTGCTGGCCGTGCTCGATGCGCTGCAGGTCGACCGTGCGCGCTTCGTCGGCTGGAGCGACGGCGCATGCATCGCGCTCGTGCTGGCTGCCCGCGCACCGGAACGCGCGGCCGGCGTGTTCTTCTTCGCGTGCAACATGGATCCGGGCGGCACGAAGGACATGGTGCCGAGCCCGCTGATCGACCGTTGTTTCGCGCGACATCGCAAGGACTATGCGCAACTGTCCGCGACACCGGACCAGTTCGACGCGTTCGTGGCCGCCGTCAGCGAAATGATGCGCACGCAACCGAATTACAGCGCGCAGGATCTCGCGGCGATCGCCGTGCCGGTTGCGATCGTGCAGGGCGAGCACGACGAATTCATCCGGCCCGAGCATGCGGCGTACCTCGCACGAACGATCCCCGGCGCGACGCTGACGATCCTGCCCGGCGTGAGCCATTTCGCGCCGCTGCAGCGGCCCGCGCGGTTCAACGCGGCGATGCTGGCGTTTCTCGACCGGCTGCCGGGGTGACGCACGCACGGGCCGCCGACGCGCAGGCGTGCGTCGGCCGCGTTCTCGCATGTCGAGCGCCATCGCGCAGGTGACGCGTTGCAGTTGCCGGGCGAGCCGCGTGCCGGCGCGCGAGCGCAGGAATTCGGCGAGCACGCGTTCGCGGGCGATCGGCTGCATGTGCCCGGATTCGATGCCGTCAAAACCGGCCGGTTTTCCTGAAAAAATCAGGCATGCGGCGCCGACGGAGTCGCGGCCCCGTCCGGCATGTCGCGCATTTCATAAGTTTTTCTTTCGGCTCGCGCAACATATCGTCGATTGTTGGCGGCCGGGCGGTAGCGGATAGTCCTGCTTCGACAGGCCGGCCGCCGTCCGCTCCGCGCGGCGCGGCCAGATCTGTTGTCCATGCAACCATCTGGAATCGAAAGGAACCGCACTCATGCGATTCAATGCGACACGCTTCGCCGCGACCCTGTTCGTCGCCGCATGCGCGACCGCCGCGGCCGGTCGTGCGGCCGCCGTCACGCAGGACGACCTCCACGACACCGTCACCCGCCATATCGCGCCGCTGATGAAGCAGTATGCGATCCCCGGCATGGCGGTCGGCATCGTCGCCGACGGCAAGCCCTACGTGTTCGACTACGGCGTGATGTCGAAGCAAACCGGCAAGCCGGTGACTGGCGACACGCTGTTCGAAATCGGCTCGGTGAGCAAGACGCTGACCGCGACGCTCGCCGCCGACGCGCAGGAGGGCGGCGAATTGTCGCTCGCGGACCCCGTGGCCAAATATCTGCCCGAGGTGCAGGGCAAGCCGTTCGGCGTCGTGACGCTGCTCCAGCTCGGCACGCACACGCCCGGCGGGACGCCGCTGCAGGTACCGGACAGCATTCGCGACGACGCGGGCCTGATCCGCTATCTCGACGCGTGGCGGCCCGACTATGCGCCTGGTACGCAGCGCAAGTATTCGAACGTCGCGATCGGCATGCTCGGCTGGCTCACCGCGAAGGCGATGCACCAGGATTTCGCGACGCTGATGGAGCAGCGGCTCTTTCCCGCGCTCGGGATGACGCATACCTACATCGACGTGCCCGATGCGCACATGGCCGACTATGCGCAGGGCTACACGAAGGACGGCAAGCCGACCCGGATGACGCAAGGCATGCTGTGGCAGCAGGCGTACGGCGTGCGGACCACGGCGGCCGACCTGCTGCGCTTCGTGCAGGCGAACATGGGGATGATCCAGACCGCGCCGCGCCTGCAGCGCGCGATCGAACGCACGCATACCGGCTACTTCCGCGCAGGCCCGCTGACGCAGGATTTGATCTGGGAACAGTATCCGTACCCGGTCGCGCTGCCCACGCTGCTCGCGGGCAATGCGCCGAAGATGCTGTTCGATGCGGTGCCGGCCAGCGCGATCCAGCCGCCGCTTGCGCCAAACCCCGCGACCTGGATCAACAAGACGGGTTCGACCGGCGGCTTCAGCACGTATGTCGCGTTCGTTCCCGCGAAGCGGATCGCGATCGTGATGCTCGCGAACGGCAGCGTGCCGATCGAGGACCGCGTGAAGGTCGCCTACCGGATCCTCGGATCGCTCGGCGACGGGCGGTAAGGTCGCCGTGCCCGCCGCGTCGGGAAATGGGCATGTACGGCGGATTCGGTTACGCGCAGCGCACCGACGGCGATGCCGCGGTGCTCGTGTCCGAGAGCTGGAGCCGCGTGGTCGGCGGCTCGGGCCAGCGGCACGAGATCACGGCCCACGGCTGCACGCTGGTCGAAGAGGGTTTCGTCTGATCCGGCCGATCGTCTCGCCGGGCGCAAGACCGCACCACGTCGAAGTCGCCGAGCCCGTCCCGCATGCGGCTCGCGCAAAACGCGATGTGCTGCATCGTGCCGCGCGGGCAGCGGCGCGCGCACAAGTGCGTCGCGCGGCGGGCCGACCTGCGCGATGAATCATTTGTCTCGTTTCCGCCGGGTTTCGACGCGCGCAGCGCGATCGAGCACGTGGTCGTTCAAGCGATAGCTGTGCCGTCCGCTTCGACGGCAGCCGGCGCCGCCGCCGCGGCGCCCGCCAGCCGCCGGTAACGCGCGAGCGCCCACAGCGGGAAGTACGCGGTATAGCCGTGATACTTCAGGTAGAAGATGCGCGGAAAGCCCGGCGCATTGTGCGAACGGTGCCACCAGAAGCCGTCTTCCTGCTGCACCGACTGCAGATACGCGATGCCGCGTTTCACCGAATCGGATTCGCAGTCGCCGAACGCCATCTGCGCGAGCAGTGCCCACGCGGTGCAGTTCGACGTGCTCTCGCCGCCGTTCGTGCCGGCCAGCTTCGGGTCGATGTAGCTGTCGTTCGTCTCGCCCCAGCCGCCGTCCGCATGCTGCCGTGCGCGCAGCCAGTCGAGCGCGCGTGCGATATAGGGCTGCGACTTGTCCTCGCCGGCGAGCGCGAGGCCGGCCAGCACGCTCCACGTGCCGTACAGGTAGTTCGTGCCCCAGCGGCCCCACCAGCTGCCGTCGGGCTGCTGCGTGCGCTTCACGTAGTCGATGCAGCGCGCGAGCGACGCGCGGTCTTCCGCGCGCTTCGTCACGCCGAAGCACAGCAGCACGCGGCCCGATACGTCCTCGGTCGGCGGATCGAGCAGCGCGCCGTGATCGGCGAACGGGATCGCGTTCAGGTACATGCGGTCGCAGTCCGCATCGAACGCCGCGAAGCCGCCGTTGCGCGATTGCAGCCCGCGCATCCAGTCCAGTGCGCGCGCGACGCGCGATGCATACGGGTTCGTGCCGTCCGCGTGGCGGCGCGTACGGCCGCGCCGATCGAGCATCGCGGTGACGAGCGCGCTGTCGTCGATGTCCGGGTAATACGGGTTCGCGTACTGGAACGCCCATCCGCCCGGCTCGACGTCGGCCGGGACGTTCTCGACCCAGTCGCCGCGCAGGTCGTTCACTTGCCGTTCGGCCAGCCAGTCGTACGCGCGGGCGATGCGTGCATCGAGCTCGCGCAGCGCGCCGGCCGACTCGCCGGTTTCCGGCGCCGCGACACCACGCGCCTGCTCGAGCGCCATCGTGCTCCACGCGGTATCCCACACCGGCGACAGGCACGGCTGGCAATACACGCTGCCGTCCGGCCGCGTGACCAGCAGCTTCTCCAGCGCGTTTTCGCAATCGCGCCGCAGTGGATGGTCGTCCGGGTAGCCGAGCACCTGCATCATCTGGTAGCTGTACACGATCGGCGGGAAAATGCCGCCGAGCCCGTCCTCGCCGTTCATCCGTTCCGCACACCACGCTTGCGCATGCCGGATCGCGCGTTGCCGCAGGCGCTTCGGTATCAGCGGCTCGATATGGCGGACCGTGCGGTCGAGTGCGAGGAACAGCCGACGCATGCCGCGCGCGGGCGGGAAGTACCGGCGCTCTTCGTCCGGCGGCGTGACGAACAGCTCGCGGATCGAGACGTTACGCGGATTGCGCGCCCGCGCCTTCAGCGAGCACAGCACCAGCAGCGGCACCATCGTCGTGCGCGCCCAGTACGCGACCTTGTACATCGAGATCGGCACCCACTTCGGGAACAGCACGAATTCGACCGGCATGAACGGCGTCGCGCGCCACGGCACCTGACCGAACGTCGCGAGCAGGATGCGCGTGAACACGTTCGAGCGTGCCGCGCCGCCGAGCTTCAGGATCGCATCGCGCGCGCGGACCATGTGCGGCGCCTGTTCGCTGTCGCCGGCCGCCTTCAGCGCGAAATACGCCTTCACGCTGCACGACACGTCCGGCGCGCCGTCGACGTACAGGTCCCATGCGCCGTGCGTGTCGAGCCGCTGGTTCGCGCGCAGGTAGCGCGCCATCTTCTCCTGGCGCACGTCGTCGATCCGGTCCATGAAATGCATCATCAGGATGTATTCCGCGGTGATCGTCGCGTCGGATTCGAGTTCGAAACACCAACTGCCGTCGGGCTGCTGAAGGCGCACGAGTGCGTCGCGTCCACGGGCGATGGCAGTGTCGAGCGTGGACCAGGGGGAGGGGGCCGATTTGTTCATGCGGCGGATCATACCATCCAGACGGAATGTTTATATCGAGACGTGCGGTGCTACCATCCGCACCATGAAAAAACGCCTCGAACCCGCGCCGCGCGACGTGTCCGCGCCCGTCGAATCGGCTGAAACGCCCGCTGCACGGGCCTCTGAAGGATCAGCGGCGCCGCCGGCTACCGCCGCGACCGGCGTGCGGCGGAAAAAAGCGCCGGATCAGGTGCGCGCGCAATTGCTGGCGGCCGCGTCGGAGATCGCGACGCATCACGGCGTGGCCGCGTTGACGCTCGATGCAGTGGCCGAGCGCGCCGGCGTGACGAAAGGCGCGCTGCAATATCACTTCGCGAACAAGCAGGGGCTGCTGGACGCGCTGTTCGGGCAGGCGACCGAGCGGTTCGGCGCGCAACTGGCCGCGCGGCTCGCGGCGGATTCCGACGGCGACGGCGCGGCGGCGCGCGCGTATCTGCATGCGGTGCTCGATGCGGCCAATCCGGCCGCGAGTACCGACGTGCTGCGCGTGCTGGTCGCGTCGATGATCACAGAGACGGACACGCGCGCGCGATGGTCGGTGCCGATGCGCGAATGGACGCGGCCCGACCCGGTGCCGCTCGAGCGGGCCGCGATGCTGATGATTTGCCGGCTCGCGGCCGACGGGTTGTGGATTTCGGAGTTGCTCGACAGCGTCGACGTATCGGCCGACTTGCGCGCCGAGATCGTCCGGCAGCTCGATGCGATGAGCCGAGGCGTGTTTCCGAAGTGATGCGCGACGCAGGAGCGATGTCGTCACGGGCGGAGCGCTGTCGATATACCGGAGTCACGGCTCATGCCGATCGTGTGGCGCGTCGATACCCGGCCCTGAGCGCGTCGACCACGAGTTCCACGGCTCGCGACGATTTGTGCCGGCTCGGATAATAGACGTGGTGCCCGACGAACGTCGGAAACCAGTCCTCCAGCACCCAGCCGAGCCGTCCGGCTTCGACGTGATGCGCGATCAGATCCTTCGGCACATAGGCGAGCCCGAAGCCGGCAAGCGCCGCGTCGACCATCTGATAGACGTTGTTGAACGTCAACTGCCCTTCGACGCGGACCTGCAAGTGGCGGCGCCCCTTGCTCAATTCCCACGACAGCAGCGCGTTTCTGGTCGGCAGCCGAAGATTGATGCAGTTGTGCCGGGTCAGGTCCTGGGGCGTCTTCGCCGTGGGGCGGGACGCAAGGTAATCTGGAGAACCAATGATCGACATCGTCATGTCCGGCCCGATACGCTGCGCGATCATGTCCTTGGCGACCTGGTCGCCGAGCCGCACGCCGATGTCGTAGCGGCCGGCGACGAGGTCGGTCAGTCCATAGTCGTTCACCAGCTCGACCTTGAGCGCCGGATATCGACGTAGCAGCGGTTGCAGCTGCGGCCACACGTACTCGTTCGCCGCATAGTCGGTCGCGGTGATCCGGACGTTGCCGGCTGGCTGGTCCGTCATCGCGCGCAGCGATTCCAGTTCCGCCTCGATTTCCTGAAAGCGCGGGGCGATCGATGCCAGCAACCTCTCGCCGGCCTCGGTCGGCGACACGCTGCGCGTCGTGCGCGTCAGCAACGGAATGCCCATGCGGGCTTCCAGCGCGCGCACCGTTCGGCTCAACGCCGATTGAGACACGCCGAGCTGCGCGGCCGCACGGGTGAAATTGCGCTCGCGCGCGACGGCCATGAACGCCACCAGATCGTTGAAGTCTTCCATTGATTCATGCACCACGGCATAGGTCCATGCCGATTTTGCCATCTAGTCGCATGAATCGCGAGTCATTAAAGTGGGATGGCCGACCGCTGGAGCGATCCATGCGGCACCTTTTTCGATAGAGGAAGACATCATGGAACTGAAGCGCGCGGGCTCGCAGCCCTCGATCAAAGGCCCCGACGAATGGTTCACCGGCACGGTCCGCATCGACCCGCTGAACGCACCGTCGCCGCCGGCGCGCGTGTCGTGCGCCAGCGTGACGTTCGAGCCGGGCGCACGCACCGCGTGGCACACGCATCCGCTCGGCCAGACGCTGCTCGTGACCGCCGGCTGCGGCTGGACGCAATGCGACGGCGAGCCGCGCGTCGAGATCCGCGCGGGCGACGTGATCTGGTGTCCGCCCGGCCACAAGCACTGGCACGGCGCGACGTCGACCACCGCGATGACGCATATCGCGATTCAGGAAGCGCTCGATGGCAAGAACGTCGACTGGCTGGACAAGGTGACGGACGAGCAATACCTCGGCAGCGGTGAGCCGCAATGAACGCGCCCGCTGCCGCTGCGTTGGCCTCGATGCCGGCCAGCGCGGACATCGCGGTTGCGTACAGCGGCACGCGATCCTCGAACACGTCACCGATGCGCAGTACGGCGCACGGTGACGATCGCACGCGTCGCCCGTTGCGGCCCGTTACCGCGACGGGCCTGGCCCTGCTCGCCGCCGCGTGCACTCACATGCAAAGGACCGACACCATGCAGGAACCCTTGTCTTCCCCCGATTTGAGAGCGGTCGCCCCGGCCTTCGAGCGATACACGACGCACACCGTGTTCGATGGCCTGTGGAAGCGGCCGCACCTGTCGCCGCGCGATCGCAGCATCGTGACGCTGTCGGTGCTGATCGCCCGCGGCCAGACCGTCGAGATGCCGCTGCAGGTCCGCCTCGCGCTGGATCACGGCGTGAAGCCCACGGAAATATCGGAAACGATCGCGCACCTGGCCTTTTACGCGGGATGGGCCAACGCGAGCGCCGCGTCGATTGTCGTCAAGCACGTCTATGACGAACGCGGCATCGGCCCCGATCAGCTCGCACCGGCGGACGTCACGCCGCTGCCGCTGAACGAGGCGGCCGAAGCGCAGCGCGCACGGACGGTCGCGGAAAACTTCGGCGCCGTCGCGCCGGGCGTGGTCGAGTACACGACCGACGCGCTGTTTCGCGACTTGTGGCTCCGCCCGGGGCTCGCGCCGCGCGACCGCAGCCTGGTGACGGTGAGTGCGCTCGTCGCCAACGGCCAGGTGGCGCAGATCCCGTATCACCTGAACCGTGCGATGGACAACGGGCTCACGCTGGCCGAAGCATCCGAGACGTTGACTCAACTGGCGTTCTACGCGGGATGGCCGAACGTCTTTTCGGCGATGCCCGTGTTCAAGGACGTATTTTCGCGGCGCGAGGCGTGACGCGCGCGCAACCTGAAGAGAGAACATCATGACCGACAACATCGATGTCAGTCTATCGTCCGGACGTTGAGGCGCGTTCCGCAACGCTGTACAAGAAACCGGACTACCGGATGCAAGCGCGCATCGCAGGCACGGCCTGCTCGACACGGGCGGTTTCGGCACCGCCCGTGCCGAACCGCCGATGAAGTGCCGCCGGTCCTATTGCGCCGTGGTGCGTGTGAACAGCCCGGGAATCCTGCCCGCTTCCTGACGCGCGATCATCCAGCCGGGATAGCACGGCGGCAACGCGCTCACGGCATCGAGGCGCGCCAGTTCTTCGTCGGTCAGGACGACGTCGACCGCGCCGAGATTGTCGTCGAGCTGATCGATCCGCTTGGCGCCGATGATGACGCTGGTGACGGCCGGCCTGGCGAGCAACCACGCGAGCGCAATCCGCGCGACCGAGACGCCGTGCGCGCCGGCGATCGCGCGCATCTCCGCCACGCACGGCCAGGCCCGATCCGGATCGACCGGCGGAAAATCGAAATGACCGCGCCGCGAACCTGCTTCGGTCGACGCGCCGGGGCCGAACTTGCCCGACAGCAATCCGCCGGCGAGCGGCGACCAGACGAGCAGCCCCATTTGCTCGTCGACGGCAAGCGGAACCAGCTCGCGCTCCACGTCGCGCCCGGCGATCGAGTAGTAGGCCTGAAGCGTCTCGAAGCGCGTGGCGTGAAGCGCGGCACTCAGGCCGAGCGCCTTGCCGATCTTGCCCGCGCGCCAGTTCGACACGCCGACGTAACGGACCAGCCCCTGTCGCGTCAGATCGTCGAGCGCGCGCAGCGTCTCCTCGATCGGCGTGACGGGGTCGCTCGCGTGAATCTGGTACAGGTCGATATGGTTGACCTGGAGCCGTTCCAGGCTTCGCTGCACCGAATCCATGATGTGACCGCGCGACGCGCCCTGGTCGTTGGGGCCTGTGCCCATCACGCCGGCCGTCTTCGTCGCCAGCACGATCTCGTGGCGCGGGACGCCGAGGTCGCGCAGCGCCTGCCCGACCACGCGTTCGGACTGCCCGAACGAGTAAATATCGGCGGTGTCGATGAAGTTGATGCCGGCGTCGAGCGCACGGGCGATCAGACGGTTCGCGTCGTCCTGGCCGACCGCACCGATCGCCGCCCACATGCCGGCATCCGCGTTGCCGCCCATCGTCATCGTGCCGAGGCACAGCTCGGAGACGTACAGGCCGGTGCGGCCCAATTGCTTGTATTTCATTGTTGCGCCCTTCGGAATCGGCCGGACACAATACGAGGCGTCGGCCGGTGGCGCCCCGCACGAACGTCGGAATGTCAGTTGGAGCGTGATGTGCCGGCCCGCAACTGCCCGGCAATCGCCGCGACGCGTGCGCCATAGCGGCGGGCCGTTTCGAGGTCGCCCGGCGACATCTCTTCCGGCGACGCATCGGCCGGAGTTTGCGCCATCGGCGCGATGTAGGCGCCCATGCGGTTCAGGTCGTCGCGCGCCGACGTTTTCAGATTGGCCGGCTTGATGTCCATGCTGACCCAGATGCCGCCGTGCTGTCCGGCCAGCAGGAAGAAGTATTCGAGCGTATTGAGCTTGTCGCCGTTGAGGCTTGCGCTATTGGTGAAGCCGCCGAAGATCTTGTTCCGCCATCCGCTTTCGAACCAGACCTTCGACGACGCATCCGCGAACTTCTTGAACTGCCAGCTCGGGCCGCCCATGTAGGTTGGCGAGCCGAACAGGATCGCGTCGGCGTCGGCCAATGTGTGCCACGCGTCGTCGGCGAGGTTGCCGTCGGCGTCGATCGCGACGAGCGCGGCGCCGGCGCCGTCCGCGACAGCGGCGGCCATCCGTTGCGTATGGCCGTAGCCGGAGTGGTAGACGACGACCGTTTTTGCCGGCGGGGAGAGTTGATCCATGATGGTTTCCTTTCGTTCGGGTTGTCGTTCAGACGACGTGGGAAGCCACTCTACCGAGCCGCAATCGGGTTATAAACAACGACAGATTGAACGTTCCGTTACTTTCCGGATGAACAATGCAGAACCTTGATGCGCTTTTGATTTTTGCCCGTGTCGCCGAAATGGCGAGCTTCACGCGTGCCGCCGAAAGCCTCGGCATTCAGAAAGGACGGGTATCCACGGTCATCCGTGCGCTCGAACGGGACATGGGTGTCGCACTCCTGCATCGGACCACGAGGCGCGTGCAGCTCACCGAGGACGGCCGCGCGTTCTATGCGCGTGCGACCGACCTGCTCGCCGAAGTGCAGGAATTGCAGTCGATGTTCTCGGGGCGCGGCGCGTCGCTGCGCGGCAGGTTGCGCGTGGACATGCCCACGGAATTGGCGCGCAGCGTCGTGGTGCCGGCGCTGCCGCAACTGATGGCCGCGCATCCGGATCTGGAGCTGGAGCTGTCCAGCACCGACCGGCGTGTCGATCTCGTTCGGGAAGGGTTCGATTGCGTGATCCGGCTGGGCCCGATCGCCGACGAGACGCTGATTGCCCGGCCGCTTGGCAGGCTGCGCATGACGAATGCGGCGAGCCCTGCCTATCTCGCGCGGCATGGCGTGCCGCATACGCTCGCCGATCTGCACAGCCAGGGGCACAAGATGATCCACTACACGCTGACGCTCGGCGCGCGGCATCCCGGATGGGAATATCCGGATGGCGACGGCTATGCGTGGTTGCCGTTGCCCAGCGCGATGCAGGTCAACAGCGTGCAGACCTATCACGCGGCGGGGCTGGCGGGCATCGGGCTGATACAGGCCGGCTATTCGGCGCTCGCGCATCACCTCGAAAGCGGCGCGCTCGTGGAGGTGTTGCCGGACTTGCGTCCCGAGCCGCTTGCCGCGTCGCTCGTCGTCGCGCATCGGCGCAATCTGTCGCCGCGCGTGCGGGCTTTCATGGACTGGATCGGGGGCGTATTGAAGCCGTACCTGGATTAGCGGGGTGGTGGAGCGGTTCGACGTGCCGGCGGATGCGGTTCCTTTGCCGCGCTCCCTTTGCGTTACGCAAACTTGCCGAAATCCACCGCAACGGCATCAACGCGCCGCGTCCCGCGCGTCGTCCAGCAACCACTCCGCAAACGTCCGCACCGGCGCCGCGCTCAATTCGATCGGCTCGGGAAGCACGAGGCAAAAGTTTTTCGTCACCGCCTTGCCGTCCGGCCAGGGCGCAACCAGCCGCCCTTGCTCGAGCTCCGTCCCGATGTAAAGGCGCGGCACCAGTGCGACACCCAGACCGGCCAGCGCGGCCTCGATCAGCATCGAATGAAGATCGTATCGCGGGCCGATCGCCGGATTGGTCAGCACGATGCCGGTTTCCTGCGCATAGACCTGCCACGCATCCGGATTCTGTCGCCGATGAAGGCGCGGCAGCGCATCCAGCGACGGATTCGCGCCGGCGTGTTCGATGAGCGCCGGACTGCAGACGGGCACCAGCACCTCTTCCAGCAGCGGATGCAGATGCATGCCGGCCCACGCGGGATGGTCGAAATGAATGGCGGCGTCGAACCCGCTGCCGGCCAGCAGGAACGGTTCCATCCGTTCGGCGATGTGCACGGTGACGTTCGGATGGCGCGCCTGAAAGCGCTTCAACCGCGGGATCAGCCAGCGGGTCGCGAAGGTCGGGATCGCGGCGATGTCGATGCTCGCGCCTTCGACGGGCTGCCCCATCAGATACAGGCTGTCCCGTTCCAGCCGATCCAGAATCTCGCGCACCTGCACCGCGTATCGCGTGCCGTTGGGCGCAAGCCGCACGCGGTTGCCGACGCGCTCGAACAGCGTCACGCCGAGGAACGCCTCCAGCCGGCCGATCTGGCGGCTGACGGCGCCTTCGGTGCGCGCCAGCTCGTCGGCGGCGCGGGCGAAGCTGCCGTGTCGGGCCGCCGCCTCGAAGGCCAGGAGCGCGGAATTACTGGGGATCTTGCGTCGCATCGTGGGTTTCGCCGGTCGGGGTGCGTTCGACGGTCAGCTTGATCAAATGTCACTGAAGGCTGACTTTAAGTCGATATCTGTGTGAAAGACAGCAGATTAGCATTACGTCACTGCACTGAATATCCCGTATTCGAGGTGCAGGATGCTCACTCGTCACGAAGGACGATCCAATGATCTATACCGTCGAATGCAGCTTCGCCGACGCCGCCAGCGAAGCCGAATGGAACGATTTCTACAGCGACGACAAGCTGCCGGCCCTCATCTCGGTCGCGGGCTTTCACACGTCGCAGCGCTTCAGGGCGATAAGCGGCGGCTGCCCCGTTTATCTGGCCATTCACACGATCGACGGTCTCGACGTTCTGACCGGCGATGAATATCGACGGAAAGGCGGCGGCAATTTCGCGCGTTGGCAGCAGCACATCACCGACTGGCACCGCAATCTCTACGGCGATATCGATCATGCGCCGGCGGTCGACGCCGGCGAACTGCTCGTGCTGAGCGACAGCGGCCCCGGCCCGCTCATCGAACTGGGCCTGAAGCCGCTGGCCATGGAGGCCGTTGCACTGGAGCGGTTTCCGGCGCGCCGCTGGCTCGCGGTACTCCCCCGGAGCGATGCCCCGCTCGTCGACGACGTACCGGCCGGCCTTGACCTGTACGCACCGATGACGATGCAACTGACGAAGAAGCGCGGCGATGCCTAACGTGACTTTCCATATCGATGCGGAACGCATGCCGCCCGACGCGCGCCTCGCCGAACTTTCCGGCGACTGCATCGAACTCTGTACGCGTGTCCTTCAGGCAGAAGTCAGGAACGTCCACGTCATTTACGTGGCGGTTCGGCACGGCTGCGGGCATCCCGTTTTCGCGGAAATCCGGTATCGCGTGGAATCGTTCCGTCCGCCCGCGGTCATGGACGCGTTCATGGAAGCGCTGGATCGCGCCGTCGTTCGCCGCACGGGGCTGACGGCGCGCATCCGCTGTTTCGGTCATGCCGTGCCGAACCTTCACGCGCGAAACTAGCCGCACCGGAGAAGCATGATGTCCAACGTTACGTTTCCCTGTCAGCGTGTCGGGGATTTCACGATCACCGCGATCAGCGACGGCTACCTCACGGCCAGCCTCGATTTCCTGTCGAATATCGACGTGGCCGACGCTGCCGGCATGCAGCGCGCGGCCGGGCAGCAGGCGCCGTCCGCCGTACATATCAACTGCTACGTCGTGCGCGGCGCGGGCCGCACGATTCTCGTCGATGCAGGGGCCGGCGGCATCAGGCAATGGGGCGGCCGTCTGCAGGACAACTTACGGCTGGCCGGCATCGATCCTGCCGAGATCGACACGGTTCTGCTCACGCACGCCCATCCCGACCACATCGGCGGGCTGACGAATGCCGCCGGACACGTTGCGTTTCCGAATGCGGAGCTGCTCGCGCATCGGCGCGAGGTCGCGTTCTGGCGCGACGACGGCAATCTGAGCCGAGCCAGCGAGCGCGCCCGCGGCAATTTCCGGATCGCGCGTCAGGCATTCGACGCTTACGGCGACGCGCTTCGGACCTTCGACGAAGGCGAGGTGCTGCCCGGAATCGCTGCGATCCCGCTACCGGGGCATACCGACGGACATACCGGCTATGTGCTCGAATCCGGCGATCAGGGCCTGCTCGTGTGGGGCGATATCGTGCATTTCCCGCACATCCAGATCAAGCGGCCGGACGTCTCGATTGCGTTCGACCAGGATGCGTCGCAGGCGGCGGCGACGCGTGCACGGCTGCTCGACCGGGCCAGCTCGGAAGGGCTGCTGATCGCCGGCATGCATCTGGGGGAACCCGGGTTCGCGCGAATCGGGCGAACGAACGGCGAATACGGCCTGTTTTACGAGGCCGACACGTGAAGCGATGCACGGAAACGCTCGCGGTCGATACCGCGCGCCCGCTTTGCAGGTTGCCGTTCGAGGAGGACAATCCAGCCTGAAATCTCGTTGGAGGTCGCACATCATGGCTCCATTTCAACCCGATGGATGGCATACCGTCACGCCGCGGATCGTCGTGCCGGATCCGCGCAACCTGGTCGCCTTCATCCGCACGGTGTTCGACGCAGAAGGCGAATGCCGTGCCGGGTTGCCTGCCGAGATCCGGATCGGCGACTCCGTCGTGATGGTCAGCGGCGGAGACGGCCTGCGCGATCCGATGCCGGCGTTTCTGTACGTGTATGTCCAGGACACCGACGCCACCTATCGACGGGCGCTCGCGGCGCAAGCGATCCCGCTCGAAGCGCCCGCCGACATGCCGTACGGCGACCGGCGGGCGATGGTGAAGGACGCGTGGGGAAACGTCTGGCAGATCGCCACGCACCAGCGCGACCTGTCGGCCGACGAGATTCGCGCGAGGCTCGGCGACGGCGGCTAGTCGCGCTGCCTCGGTTTCCCCCCTCTGTCGCAATCGTCAAGATTCGCGTCGCATGCGGATAAAAGCCGCCCGTTCCCCGAGCCGTTAACCCGTTCGCAGCCCCGCGCCGGTACTGCGCCACGGCGCGCGTCGTTCGTGTTCCGGAATTCACCTCCGCCGCTGGCCGTGCCCGGCCGGCTCAAGGGAACGTCATGCGAAAACAACTCACTATCCGTGGTGGACTCGTCGCGACCATCGCCGGTTATACCGTGCTGCTCGTGCTGGTGGTCGGCGCCTGCATCGCGGCCCTCTACATCGGCAACGGCTCGCTCGAGGCGATGTACCGCGACGACACCGCGTCGCTGCTGCACCTGAAGACCAGCTCCGAGCGGATGCTGGTGCTGCGCGAACGCATGAGCGACGTCGCGCAGATCATCAGCGCCGGCCAGCCCGCGAAGGAGGAAGTCGCGCAACTTCACACGCTGCTCAAGCAGAGCAACGATGAACTGGATGCATACACGCGCCTGCATGCGCGCGACGCCGGCGAGCAGGCGCTGTTCGACACGCTGCAGGACCGCCGGCGCACACTGCTCGACCGGGTGTTCCTGAAGGCGCTGTCGCAGCTCGACGGCGACGACGCGTTCAACTTCCTCGACACGCAGCGCACCGCGCCGCCGGCGTCGTTCGCCGCCTACCAGGCGGCGATCGACGCGCTCGAGTCGTTCCAGGTCACGCGCCAGAAGGCCCGCTACGATGCGGCCGGCAGGCATTTCCACCGGATCGTGTGGGGGATGGGAGCGGTCGCGGTGCTGGCGCTCGTCGTCGGGTTCCTGGCCCAGCGCGTGCTCGCGAAGGCGATCATCGAGCCGATCAATCTCGCGGTCGAGCAGTTCGAAAAAATTTCGAAAGGCGACCTGACCGGCGCCGTCGTCGTCCCGGGCGAGAATGAAATGGCGTATCTGCTGAATGCGCTGAAGCGGATGCAGGACGGCCTCGTCGATACGGTGAGCCAGGTGCGCGCGAGCACCGAGACGATCGTCGGCGACGTGCGCACGATCGCGAGCGGCAACGTCGACCTGTCCGCGCGTACCGAGCAGCAGGCCGTGTCGCTGCAGCAGGCGGCCGCGAGCGTCGAGCAACTGACGGCGGCCGTGCGCCAGAACGCGGACAACGCGCGCGACGCGCGCACGTACGTCGAGGGCGCGGCCGGCATCGCGTCGCGCGGCGGCGAAGCGATGCAGCGCGTCGTCGAGACGATGTCGGAGATTTCGCACAGCTCCACGCGCATCTCCGGCATCGTCGGCGTGATCGAGAGCATTGCGTTTCAGACGAACATCCTCGCGTTGAACGCCGCCGTCGAAGCCGCGCGCGCGGGCGAGCAGGGGCGCGGGTTCGCGGTCGTCGCCACCGAGGTGCGCGGGCTCGCACAGCGCTGTGCAGCCGCGGCGAAGGAAATTCGCGACCTGATAGGCCATTCCGCGCGACGCGTCGAAGACGGCAGCGGCCTCGTCGCGGCGGCCGGCTCGGCGATGGCCGAGCTCGTCGCAGCGGTCGAGCGGGTGAACGCGATCATGGGCGAAACCAGCCAGGCATTCGACGAACAGTCGTCGGGCATCGAGCAGGTGAACGCCGCGGTGATCCAGATGGAGCAGACGATGCAGCGCAATGCCGCGCTGGTCGAGGAAGCGGCGGCCGCGGCGCTGTCGCTCGACGAACAGGGCTCGCGGTTGAGCGCGGCGGTCGCGCAGTTCCGTCTGCGCGACGCGGCGCTCGCGTGACGTGCGGGATTATTGCGGCGCGTCCGGCAACGCGTAGTCGAAGCGGTACGTATGCCGGCCGTCGTCGATGTCGATGCGCATCGCGCCGGACAGGCCGAGCAATTCGTCCGTTCCGGAATCGGGCACGACCGTGATCGACTGCGTCGGCTGCCCGCGCGTCATGGTGGAGCTGTGCTGCAGGACAAACCTGCCCTTGCGTCCGCCGAGCACGCCTTCGACGGTTTCCATCGCCACGTAGCCGGCCGAACCCTGAACGCTGCTGCGAAACGCGAGCATTTCTCCGTGGCTGACGGCTTCCAGATCGCCATGAAAATGTTTGTCCAGCGACATGCGGCCGAGTCCGCTGTTCTCCGCGACGTGACTCAAGAGTTCCGGATTCAGCTTCACTTCGAACGGACCGCTGGCCTGCAGTTTCATGACTGTTTTCCTCGTCGAATGGGCAGTCGACACTATAAGCGGACTCCGTCGACGGTGGGCCGATCGCGGTGCGTCGGTCGCCGTCCTTCGCGAGCCCGATTGACCGCGCCACAGCCGTCCGACAGATTCCTCTACTCGTCACCTTGACCTTGAAGTCGGCTTGAAGCTTAGAGTGCTTGCTGGCGGCAGCGGCAGGCTTCGGATCTCGCTTGCCACGGTCGATCATCGACGAGAGGCAATGGACATGGACAGGCGTTTTACACAGGTCGAATTCGGGCCGCACACGGTCGACGTGCCCGAGGGCGGGTATTACGACCGGTTCCGGATGAATCCGGACCTGGATGCGGTGGCGCGCGATCCCGCAGCGGGAAACATCGATTTTTTCCGGCGGTTTCCGAAGCGTCAGGTCGCTTCGCGGGTCGGCCCGACGTGGGCGCCGAACTTCTACTACCGTTCCAGCAGCATTCAACTGCTGTTCCTCGCGCCGCTCGAACGCCTGCGGACGACGCTGCCGATCCCGCTCGAACCGCTGCGGGCGTTCCCCGGATACGGGCTCGTCGCGCTGACGTTCTTTTCGTACGCGGTCTGCGACAACGATCCGTATGACGAAGTATCCGTCGCGGTGGTGATCCGCCGGCCCGGCGCGAAAGGCTCGCACGCGCTCGAGCTGATCGACTCGATGCGGCGCCGGAGTTTCTTCGCGCACGTGCTGGCACTGCCGGTCACGACGGAAATCGCGCGGGTGCGCGGCGTGCACGGCTATCAGTTGCCCAAATGGCTCGCCGAGATCGACGTGAACGTCGGTGCGACGGCCCGCGCGCGTATCGCCGGACCGGACGGCCGACTGGATCTGAGCCTCAGCGTGCCGCTGCCGGCGCTGACCCGTGTCCCGTCGCAATCGCACATGGCGACGACGACGATGGTCAATCGCATCGACGGCGAATGGCACGAGTCGTCGGTCCAGACCAACATGCTGTCGTTCGCGCAGCGCCTGTTGCCGCGCAACGTCGAGCTGGCGCGGCACGGTGGGCCGCTCAGCCAGTTGCTCGACGGGCTCGGCGCATCCACGATCATGCGTCTCGACGTGGTCGAGGATGCACAATTGGTCCTGAACCTGCCGACGCCTTCGAGGGCCTTCGATGAACCTGGAAAGCCACGCTAACGATACGGATACGTGCGACGTGCGCGCACGCAAGGAGTCGTCCATGCCCCAACCGACCTACGATCTCGTCGTATTTGGCGCTACCAGTTTCGTCGGGCAGATCCTGACCCGTTACCTGTCCGATTATCTGTCCGGCGCGGCCGCCGGTGCCGGCGACACGCTGCGCTGGGCGATCGCGGGCCGGTCCGACGCGAAGCTCAGGCAGGTCCGGGATACGCTCGGCGCGGCCGGGCAATCCGTGCCGATCATCGTCGCCGACGCGGCCGACGAAACGCAGCTTCGGGCGCTGTGCGCGCAAACGCGGGTGGTGGTGTCCACCGTCGGCCCTTACGCGCTGTACGGAGAGCCGCTGGTCCGAGTCTGCGCGCAAACCGGCACCGACTACTGCGACCTCACCGGCGAGACGCAGTGGATCCGGCGGATGATCGACAGGTACGAGCCCGCGGCCCGTCAATCGGGCGCGCGCATCGTGCATTGCTGTGGCTTCGATTCGGTGCCGTCCGACATGGGTGTTTTCTTCCTGCAGCAACAGGCGCGGCGGCAGTGGGGCGAACCGGCCGCGCACGTGAAGATGCGCGTCAAGACGTTGAAGGGCGGTGCGTCGGGGGGCACCGTGGCCAGCGTGATCAACGTCGTGCGCGAAGCGGCGGCCGATCCGGCGTTGCGTCGGGAACTGCTCGATCCTTATTCGTTGTGTCCGCAACGGCATGGTTTCACGGTGCGGCAGCATGCGGTTCGGTCCGCCGAATTCGATCGCGACTGCGATGCGTGGATCGCGCCGTTCGTGATGGCGGCGATCAACGAGCGCGTCGTTCACCGCTCCAATGCGCTGGCGGACAATGCGTACGGCAGCCGCTTCACCTATGACGAAGCCGTGATGACGGGCACTGGCCTGAAGGGGCGCATGATCGCGCTGACGATGGTGGTGGGCCTCGGCGCATTCATGGTCGGCGTCCTCGTCGGGCCGGTGCGCGGCCTGATGGAGCGCTTCCTGCTGCCGAAGCCGGGCGAGGGGCCGAGCATCGACGCCCAGCAGGCCGGCCGCTACGATTTGCGCTTCTTCGGCCGCGCCGACGACGGGCGTACCTTGCGTATGAAAGTCACCGGCGATCGCGATCCCGGCTACGGCTCCACCGGCAAGATGCTCGGCCAAGCCGCGATCGGTCTCGCGCTCGATTGCCACCGCGACGGCGTCAAGACCGGGCGCGGCGGCGGCTTCTGGACGCCCGCGACGATGTTCGACGAACGCTATATCGAGCGTCTGGTTCGCCATGCCGGGTTGCGTTTCGAGGTGATTCGACCGTAGTTCGCGTCAGCGATTCGAGCGGGGCGGGGGCGTCGTGGACGCCCGGCGGCGACGCTCGCGGCTACCCTTGCCCGCGCCCGTGCGGGCAGCCGTCTCGTCCAGAATCGTCGCGGCGAATTCGGCGGCCGCCGGCATCCGCGCATCGTGCATCATCACGAATTCCATCTCCGGCAGCGCCGGCAAACCTTCGGGCAAGCCCAATTCGCGGAGCGTGTCGTCGATCGCACTGCGCGGCACGGGCGCGATCGCGATGCCGGCCCGTGCGAAGGTCCGGATGCCGGTCACGCTCGGGCTTTCGCACGCGATCCGGTAGCGCATGCCGGCCAGCGCGAGCGCCTTGATGGCGGCGCCGCGGTACGGGCACGGATCGGGGAAGCACGCGAGCGGCACGTCGCCTTCCGGAAGCGGCTCGTGGCGCGCGAACGCCCAGGCGAGCGGCTCTCGCCACAACGTCGTGCCGTGGCCCGAGTGCGAGCACCGGCTGCCGATCACGAGATCGAATTCGCCGTTGGCGTGCCGTCGAAACAGGCTGTCGCCGATGTCGACGACCAGATCCAGCCGCAGGCCGCGCCGCGCGGCGCCGTGGCGACGCATCAGGTCCGCAAGCCAGCCGCCTGCGAAGTCTTCCGACACGCCGATCCGCAGCTTGACGTCGACGGCGTCACCCGTTCCCAGCCTGGCCCGTGCTTCCTCGCTCAGGTTGAGCATCGCCCGCGCGTAGCCGAGCAGCGTCTCGCCATGCGCGGTCAGCGTCACGCTGCGCGTATTGCGCACGAGCAGCGCCTGCCCGACCTGTTCCTCGAGGCGAACGATCTGCGCGCTGACCGCGGACTGGCTGAGGTTCAGCCGCCGCCCGGCGCGGGTGAAGCTGCGCACGTCGGCAACCGCAACGAAGGTATGAAGCAGCGCCGTGTCGAGAGGAGGATTCATTCATCACCAATCCGGGTTAATTTGATCAATTAATATCGTTTCCCGATTATAGGCCGGCCGGATAGGCTGTGAAGCGCGGTGGGCGAGCGCGCATCGGGCGCGCCGTCGTCACCCTTGGCAAGGACCGGTGCCATGACACGCGTGCTCTATATCGAAGGCTCACCCAACAAGGCTTATTCGGCGTCCATCGAGGTGTGCGATGCGTTTCTCGACGCGTACCGGCATGCCCATCCCGATCACGAGATTCGGAAGCTCGATATCTGGGATCTGCCGATGCCCGAATTCGACGGCGCCGCGCTGGCCGCGAAATATGCCGGGTTGGGCGGCACGGCGTTGACGCCGGAGCAGGCGGCAGCGTGGCAGCAGATCGAACGGCTCGCGGCGCCGTTCCACGAAGCGGACAAATTCCTGTTCGGCGTGCCGCTGTGGAATTTCAGTATTCCGTACAAGCTCAAGCACCTGATCGACGTGATCTCGCAGAAGGATGTGTTGTTCACGTTCGACGCAGCGGGGTTTGCCGGCAAGCTGGCCGGCAAAAAGGCGGCGGTGGTCTATGCACGCGGGCTCGCCTACCAGTCGCCGGGGTCGTTTACGCCGGCCGCCGAGTTCGATCTGCAGCGCCCTTACATGGAAACGTGGCTCAAGTTCGTGGGCGTGACGGACGTCACCGGAATCGTCGTCGAGCGCACGTTGTTCGGTGCGGACGGGAAGGTCGATCGGAGCCGGGCGATCGACGAGGCACGGGCGATCGCGCGGACGTTCTGACGTCGACGGCCCCGCGCAGCCGGCGCGGGTTGACTCAGCGCCCGCCCTGGGCGATGGCGAGCGCGACGCCGAAGCCCACCAGCACGCATCCGAACGTGCGATCGATCCAGTGCCGCAGCGACAGCAGGCGATCGCGGACAGCCGTGGCCGAGAAACAGAGCGCCACGAGGCTGAACCAGCCGGCATGGGCGGCCGCGATGAACGCGCCGTAGCCGATCTGCACGATCAACGGCGTGTCGGGCCGGACTGCCTGCATGAACAGGCTGACGATGAACACCGTGGTTTTGGGATTCAGCACATTCGTCAGAAAGCCCGTGCGCAGCGCGGCGAGATCGGACAGCGGCGCCACGGCGGTGTCGGCTTGCACGCCGCCGGCTTTCGTCATGAGCATCCTTGCGCCGAGGTAGACCAGGTAGATCGCGCCGATCAGCTTGACGGTATTGAAGAGCCACGCCGACTGACGAATCAGCAGCCCGACGCCCAGCAGCGTGTAGCTCACGTGAACGATCACGCCGAGCCCGATCCCGCATGCGGTGAGTACGCCGGAACGACGCGACAGCATCAGGCTGTTGCGCGTGACCATCGCGAAGTCCGGCCCCGGGCTGATGACGGCCAGCAGCGTGATGGTGACTACGACTATCAATTCGGTCATGGCGTTGCTCCTGCGACGGATATGTTGATGGCACAATCGTATCCATCGTGCTTCATCGGGAAAAACGATGATTTCTGACCAGAATGGTGAGTCTGAATCACAATCGATCCGTACCGGCCTGCCGTCGCTGATGGCGCTGCGGTGTTTCGAGGCGGCGGCGCGTCACGAGCATTTCAGCCGCGCGGCCGACGAGCTGTGCCTGACCCATGGCGCGGTCAGTCGCGCGGTGCGTCTGCTCGAGGACGATCTGGGCGTGGCGCTGTTCGAGCGGCGCAGCCGTCGCGTGTTCCTGACCGAGGCGGGCCGCACCCTCGCGCAGGCCGTCCATGACGGCCTGGGCCTGATGCGTCACGCCGCCCACGCCTTGCGTACCGACGCTGCCCGGGCGCGGCGTTCGGTCCTGTCGTGCGAGCCGACGCTCCTGATGCGCTGGCTGATGCCGCGCTGGCCGGATTTCCAGGCGCAGCATGCGGGCGTCGATATCCATCTGGCCGCTGCCGGCGGGCCGTTCTCGTTCGACAGCGGCATCGACATGGCGATTCGTCGCAACGATTTTGCGTGGCCGGCGGCGTATCACGCCGAGCATCTGTTCGCCGAACGCGTGGGGCCGGTTTGCCGGCCGGACAAGGTCGGTGCGTGGTTTGCGTCGCGTCGCGGTGCTGCCCGCGCGCTGAAGCCCGACGCTGTGCGACTGCATACACGCACCCGGCCGGACGCATGGAATGCCTGGGCGGCGGCGGCGAATCAACCGGCCGCGAATGGGCGCGGGCAGCGGTTCGACCATTTCTATTTCAGTCTGCAGGCGGCCGTCGCGGGGCTGGGAGTCGCGATCGGACCGTGGCACCTGGTGCGCGACGACATCGAAAGCGGTGTGCTGGTTGCGCCGATGGGGTTCGTCGAGGATGGATCGGATTACTACCTGTTGACGCCGACGCCGGCGATGGACGGGAGTGCGCACGCGGCGTTGCTGGGATGGTTGAGGGCGATGGTTTGACGACGGCTGTCGGGCGCGCTTTCGAATGACCGGCGAAGCGCGTGCCCGGATGCGCGGCACACCATGCGATCCTGCGCGCCGCGAGAGCCGGTACTTCGTCGGCGCTCGCATCGATATCGACGCCCCCGGCAATATCGCCGCTCGTCGGGCAAACGCCACCTCGAATCGAAATAAAGCATGAATGGACTTCCCGATGCTTGCTCGTGTCGGCCAGCGAACGGAAAATGCATCGATCGGGGCGCGCGCTGCAAGCAGGATACCGAATTGCCGGCCGAATGTTCGCGGCCGATTGCCCTGGCTCGACGCTGCGGGGGCCGGCAGGAGGTCGATCGGCTTTACCGGAAATGACGGGTGATGGTGCGTGTGTCGCTAAAAGAATGCCGGTGCGTGTTTTATCTTTGCAACGAATGAGCGCCGATGAAATCCTCGTCATTCTTCATCTTTTTGACACGGCTTTTAACGGCACATGGGCAAGCCGGGGCGCGTCAGGCTGCAGCGAATATTTCCCGTTGCCTTTAAATCCGCATCCTTTACCCGAAGATCGACGACGAGGCGAAGCCATGCAACTTCAAACCGGTAATTTATTCGCCGTCGACGGGCGGCGCGGCGGCGACGAGCGAATCGACATGCTCGTCACGGGCCCGCGCGTGAACGTCGAGCGGATCGTATCGATGGGGCATGCGAGCCCGGACGGGTTCTGGTATGACGATCCGCGGGCCGAATGGGTCGTGCTGCTGTCCGGCGCGGCCGTGCTCGAATTCGAAGAGGATGCGACGCGGCTCGATATGCGCGCCGGAGATTACGTGCTGATCGAGCCGCATTGCCGTCATCGTGTCGCATGGACGCATGACGAAGTGCAAACCGTCTGGCTTGCGATCTATTACGAACGCTGAAGAAAGGATGGGCGTGCGGCACGATCGGTGGATTGACCTGTGCGCGACACGCCGATCGGGCAAAACCTCGTCGACCGGAGCGGCTTTGGAATGCCGCCGGTATCGATGCGCCAATCAATGCCCAAATTGCCGGACAGCGTGTCGAATCACGCGCCGGCCCATGCGGGGAATCTTATTCCTGGATCAGGAATCGATTGCGATTCTTCGCATCCTTGATCCATGCGGGTGCGCGACCGCGGCCCGACCAAGTCGCTCCGGTCTTCGGATCGCGATACTTTGCCTGCACGGGAGCGCCCGACTGTCTGGCCGGCCGACCGCGGCGCGTACCGAAAATGTCTTTTTCGGTAATGCCGTATTCCGCAACTTTGGTGCGGATGTCGTCGACGACCGCCTGGAATTCAGCGGCGCGCGCTGCTTCGGCTTTCTCGGCCAAAGCGTCCATTTGAGCTTTCAGTTCCTTGTAAGTTGCCATATATCACTCTTCAGGTTGTGTCCATACATGATAGCGGTTTCAACCGGAAATGACGAAGAAAATTGCGCCGACTACGAATTGTATTGCGGATATGGCAATGCACGACTGCTTCGAACACCTGAGAAGTCGTTTGATTGGATCGTTTGCGTCCGATCTTCTCATGCGGGACAAGCTTCGGAGACTCAATTATTCTTTATCTTTTTTCAGAAGGATTGGGGAATTCACTGATGAACAGGGATGACAAACTCAAACAGGTTGCGGCCGAATTCGGATTCGATCCGGACGAAACGATCAGGATCGGCGGAAAGTACACGCCCGTCCTGGTCGATGGAACGACGGCCTACATCGCCGGCCAGATTCCGCGAATCGGGGAAGTCGTGCATTTCGTCGGCATCGTGGGCGAATCCGTTTCGCTGGACGACGGTCGTCGCGCGGCCGGCATTTCCGCACTGCGCGCGCTGGCGCTGATCCGCAAGCAGTGCGGCACGCTCGATGCGATCGCGACGGTGCCGCGCATGACCGTGTACGTGCGAAGCGCGCCCGGCTTCACGATGCAAAGCGAGGTGGCCGATGGCGCGTCGGACGTGTTGTATGCAGTGCTCGGCGACGCCGGCGTCCATACGCGCACGTCGGTCGGCGTGCTGCAATTGCCGAAGGGCGCGTCGGTCGAAGCCGATTTCATTTTCGGGCTGAATCGCAGCGGCGCCGCTGGTTGACCCGGCATGGCCGCGCCGACGGAACGGGCCGCCTTGCGTCGATCGGCGCGCCGTGCGCGAGGGGCGGCTTCGGGCGTCATCGCGGTCCGTTCATCGAATGCGCGGAAGAACGAATGCGGACTCCGATAGCCGGGCAGGGCGGCGATCTGACCGGAGGGTAGGTCCGAGCGATCGAGGTCATGCCGCGCGAGCTTCGCGCGAACTTACCGCCGGCAGGGTTTTGAAGTTTGCACCATCGTCGCCGAGCCGCCGCTGCGCGAAGCGGTTCATCGCCGCAATTGCCCGGTTTCGACGAGCTGCTGAAAGAAGTCGTTCATCGACTCGGCGAGCGGGCGATAGCGGATGCCCAGTTCATTGCGGCTGCGACTGTTGTCCGCGCGCCAGGGCAGCCCGACGTTGCGCGCGATCACGCGGCGCGTCACGCTCTTGTTCGCGAGCGGGCCGACCAGCCACACCAGCCACTTCGGCAGGATGCGTCGCGGAATCGGATAGTCGGCGCCATACCGTTCCAGCAGCGTGGCGGCCATCGCCGGCAGGCTCGTGTCGTGCGCCGAGACGATATAGCGGCCATTGGCGCTCGGCAAGAACGCCGCATGCAGATGCGCGTCGGCCACGTCGCGGACATCCACCGCGCCCATGCCGAGATCCGGCGCGCCGGCCTTCATCGTGCCGTCGCCCATCTGCCGGACGATCTCGAAGCTCTCCGACGTCGCGTACGGATTGATGCCGGGCCCGATCACGAGCGACGGATTGATGGTGACGAGATCCCAGCGTTGCTGCCGGCGGGCGATTTGCCACGCTTCGCGCTCGGCGACCGTCTTCGAATACGAATAGGGTTGATGGGTGAGCGACGAACTGGTGTTCCAGATTGCTTCGGTGAACATACCGTCGGGCGTCGCAGCGAGATCGGCGTTGTCGCCGTAGATCGCCGCGCAACTGCTGGTCAGCACGACGCGCCGCACCGACGGCGTGCGGTTGGCCGTCTCGAGTACGTTGCGCGTGCCGAGCAACGCCGGATCGACCAGCTCCTTCTGCGGATCGCGAACGGTGACCGTGAATGGCGACGCGGTGTGGAACACGATCGCGCAACCCGTCATCGCCTCCTCGTAGGACCCGGGTTCGAGCAGGTCGGCGCGGAAATAGCGGATCGTGCCGGGCTTGCCGGCCGCGATGCGCTGGAGATGTTTCAGCTTGTCCGGGCTGTCGGGGTCGCGGACGGCCGCATGGACCGTCAGGCCCGCCTCGAGCAACCGCTGCACGAGCCAGCCCGCGACGTATCCGGTTGCGCCCGTCACCATGACGGGGAGGTCGGTATCGATATTCACGGACGGGATTCCGTTGCGGAAGGGATGCACTATGATGCCGCTTTTTGCGCGTCATTTCACTCGCCACGCGCGTCGATCGACATGCAAGGGGCGACAGGCGGCGCGATACCGGTGGCCTGCAGCGATGCTCGGGATCGCTGACGGTTCCGGATTCGGCGAACGGGCCGCGCGGCGGTATGCCGGCGGCCATCGACGCGTCGCGTCGTGTCCGATTACGCTCGTCACCGATCTCATGTCGGGGGCGATCGATGAACGACGACGCGACAGAGCGGGTGATCGAATTCGCCAGGCACGTAATCGGCTACATGCAATCCGCTTTTCCCGGCTGGCGCGAAGTTTACGTTTGCTTCAGCGCACCGGGCGACGGGCGGTACGGTGTGCGTGCGTCATATGCGACGGCGGCCGGCGTCGAGCTGGTGTCGACCATGGAGCACCGCGATTTCATCGGCGGGATCATGCGCATCGGGCCGCGACTGCGCGACGCGCTCGCAAACGACGGCAGGACATTCCGCGCCGCGCTGTTTCGCGCCAATGCCCGGTTTTCCTATCGAATGGATTACGACTGGAACGACGCCGCACGCTGGAACATCACGAAGCTCGGCGGCGCATCCGGGCTCCCGGACGGGCTGGAGGCGCTGGAGCCGCTGGACTGACGGGGGCGGCGGGTTGCGCGCGCACCGGCGACGGATGCAAAACCGCGTTAACACTTTGACGAACGGCCGACGATACGGACGCGATCGAAGGGTGAACTGATCCGGATCTCGGGCCGTATCGCGCATGAACTCGAACACAACGGCGGCGGCAACTGGGATGCCGATTTCAGGAAGATGGCCGATGCGTTCGCGGCGATCGTGCGCACCGGCACGTCGCTGCCGGCGGCCGATTTGTCAGACGTGTAAGCCGTCGTGCAGGACGTCAAGCGCCAATCCGGCGACCCGGCGCAACTGTGCCGGCTCGCGGTGGCGTGGGTGCGCCTGAACCCCGATCCGCTCGAACTCGCGCCGCCGCCCTATCGTCGGTAGCGCACGGCAGCGTCGCCTTGCGGAGCCGACCGGCCACCCACGCCGGCCGTTCCGGCTCACCGGCATTTCCGTCAGTCATTACCCGACCGATATCGGCCGGCATCCCCACTTTTGGGGATGCCGCGGCCGGGCGGTACGCCTACGATGGACACCGGGGTACCGGCACCGGATATCGCCGGAACACTCGAACAGGTCTGTCGTTGCTTCGTCGATTGCTGTGTGCGTTCGCACAGTCGACTGACACGGTCGTCACGTACGCTGGCGTGCAACGTGTGCGGTGCATCGTCGGAGCCGCGCGGTGGCGCGTTGATGACCGAAGGCCTGATGCCGTATTTCGGGGGAGTTTCAATCACTATGCTCGCACGAGACTATGTGGAACGAGAGCTCTCGCACATCCAGCGCATGGTGGCGCTGCTGGACAGCGAGACGGACCTCGACGACGTGTCGATGTCGGGGGCGGGGCGCGTCAGGCATCCGAGATACTGGCGCGGGCGTATCGAGGAACTGATGTCGACGCCCGACGTGCCGCGTCACGTCAGAAAGCTGAGCGAAGCGGTGCTCGCGAAGATCGACGAGATGGAAGTGCGGTTCGCGACGATGAAGTAAGTGCATCGTCGAGTCGGGCAGCGAAAAACGTTTCGTCGCGCCGTCGGCTGCGTGCTTTCATCCGGATGTCATCGCGTCGATCGACGCTGCGCAGGCGCCCTTCTGCGTCGACGCGGATTGCGTCGCCATGTCCGAAACGGCCATTACGTCAGACGAGAAACGGTAGAAAACGTGGTATTTCGATCAAACCCGCATCGACGATTTGAACAATGAGGCCGATTGACTAAGATGCCCGAACGGCGTTCGACAAAAACGCATGGCGCGGGGTGGCCAGATGCAGATGAACGGGTGGGTTCCGTCGGCATGGATCGATGACGTCTACGCTGCGGCGCTGGGCGACCAACGATGGGAAGCGGTGCTGGACGGGCTGCGTCTGTCGGTCGGCGTGCGCATGGCCATACTGCTGTCGTTCGACGATGCGGCAAGGCTGCCGGCGATCGAGCAGGTGGCCGGCGACGATCCGTCATGGGTCGCCGCGTGCCTGCACCGCTACAACGCCGAGTTCCACCTGTACGACCCGGTCGTGCCGGTTGCCGCGGACTGGCCCGCAGGGCGCTGGTTCGAGGACGTGAAGCACCTGTCGGTGCGGCAGCGCACACATGGCGTGTTCTATCGGGAATTCATGCAGCCGTTCGGGCTCGGCGGCATCTCGGGCCTGTACATCCATCACGGCGACGGTGCGGGCGTTTTCCTCAGCGTACAGAGCGGCCTCGAATCTCAAGGGCTGTCCGACGAGCAGCGTCGCACCATCGAAATCATGGGCGCGCACATCAGCCGCGCGCTGCGCATCCACGCGCGCATCGGCGAGCTCGAAGCGCGTGTGGCCGCCGCGGAATCGGCGCTCGATGCGGTGCCGGTGCCGGTGTTCCTGCTCGGCGCCCAGCGCGAACTGCGCTATACGAACCGCGCGGCCGATCAACTGATCGCCGCCGAACCGGCGCTGCGGATCGTGAGCGGCCGGTTCGCGCCGGAAGGCTGCGTCGACGACGCGCAATGGCGGCATGCATTCGCACGCGGCGGGCTGTTGCTGCGTCGTGCGACGGGCGAGCCGCTGCCGCTTGCGCTGATTCCCGTTCCCGAGCAGTCGCGCCTCGCGCGCGAGCGGCCCGGCGTTGCGGCACTGATGACGGCCGCCGACCTGCGTTCGCCGGCAGCGCGCGCGCAGCGCTTGCGGGTGTTCTACGGGCTGTCGTCGGCGGAAGCCGAGCTCGCGGTGCTGCTGTGCTGCGACGGGCGCTCGCCGCAGGAGTGTGCGGCGCTGCGCGGCGTGTCGATCGGCACGGTCCGCGCGCAGATCAAGTCGATCTACACGAAAACGGACGTGGCGCGCGCAGCCCAGCTCACGTCGCTGGTCATGCAGACCTGAGCGATCGATATGCGCAGATGCGGCGGCGTTGTTACCTATCCGCCGCCGATTCCTTGCAGTATCTTGCCGGTCCCGCCGCAGACGGTGCAGGGTTGACCTTCCACCCTGCCGGTGCCGCGGCAGACGCGGCACGTGTCTTCGCCGATGCCCGGCGCATTGGCCGGGCCTTCGTCGCCGGCATTCGGCGGGGTAGCCGGCTCGGGGGTCGCCGATGGCTTCGTGGTCGACATCGCTGGCTCCTTTCGCGTCGCATGCGATGACGGCGAGCATCGCGCGTGCTTGGCAGGCGGAGCGCGCGACGACGGGTTTCCCGCGCGTTCGCGAAAGCGAATTGGCGTACACCTGAACCGCGGCCGCCGGCGGGTCGTCGGCCGTGCGCCACGGGCCCGAATCGCGTCATGCGGAATGCGGGCCGGCGCATGCTCGTGGCATCGCAACGGCGTGGCGATGGTGTGATCAGTCATCCTATAACGATAGCAAGCGAAGCGAAAGAAGACCGTCGGATGTCGGGAAGCCATGCCTTCGACGTCCGATTCGCATGCCGACCCGTTTCCGGAAAACGTTTCGCGGAAAAGCGTAAAACTGGAGAAGGCGATTCCCTGTTTCCTGCCGAAAACCTTGGATGGCAGCGGTTATAGGGGTATGCACCAAGTGAGTTAAACGGTTAACCGACGTACATTCGCTGAACACGTCATACGACGTATGACTCTGCGGTTCGAGGAAGCGTATCGGCGAAGCCCGCGCGGGCCGGCGGATCGCGGCACAACAACGATCGACCATCAAGGAGACTCACCATGAAACACCGATTCCCCGGCTCCCGTGCCGCCCTGGCCGTCGCACTGATGGCCGGCTTCGCGATGTCCGCGCAGGCGCGCGTGTTCCGCTCGGCGGACGTGCACGGCGACAACTTCCCGACCAACATGGCCGTGAAGTTCATGGGCGACGAGCTGTCGAAGCAGACGGGCGGCAAGGATTCGATCAAGGTGTTCGGCAACAGCGCGCTCGGCTCCGAGAAGGACACGGTCGACCAGGTGCGGATCGGCGCGATCGACATGGCGCGCGTGAACGGCGCGTCGTTCAACGAGATCGTGCCGGAATCGCTGATCCCGTCGTTCCCGTTCCTGTTCCGCGACATCGACCATTTCCGCAAGGCGATGTACGGCCCGGCCGGCCAGAAGATCCTCGATGCGTTCACCGCGAAGGGGATGATCGCGCTGACGTTCTACGAGAGCGGCGCGCGCTCGATCTACGCGAAGCGCCCGGTGCGCTCGCCGGCGGACATGAAGGGGCTGAAGGTGCGCGTGCAGCCGTCCGACCTGATGGTCGACGAGATCAAGGCGATGGGCGGCACGCCCACGCCGATGCCGTTCGCCGAGGTGTACACGGGCTTGAAGACGGGGCTCGTCGACGCGGCGGAAAACAACCTGCCGTCGTACGAGGAAACCAAGCATTACGAAGTCGCGCCCGATTACTCGGAGACGCAGCACGCGATGACGCCGGAAGTGCTGGTGTTCTCGAAGAAGGTCTGGGACACGCTGTCGCCGCAGGAGCAGGCGGCGATCAGGAAGGCGGCGGCCGATTCGGTGCCGTACTACCAGAAGCTGTGGACCGCGCGCGAAGCCTCGGCGCAGCAGATGGTGACGAAGGGCGGCGCGAAGATCCTGCCGGCCGCGCAGATCGACCGCGCGGCGTTCGTGAAGGCGATGCAGCCGCTGTGGACCAAGTATGAAAAGACGCCGCAGATGAAGCAGATCGTCGACGAGATCGAGGCCACCAAGTGACGCGTCGCACTTCCCTGAACGGCGCGGCGGCCGCGGGCTCGCCGGCCGCCGCCCCCGACGGCGCAGCGCCGGCGCCGGCGCGGCCGCACGCCGCGCCGCTGTTGCGCTGCGTGAACGACCTGCTGTTTCGCGTGCTGGCCGTGATCGCATCGGCGTGCCTCGCGGTGCTCACGGTGCTGGTGTTCTACGCGGTCGTGATGCGCTACGCGTTCGACAACGCACCGGATTTCGTCGAGCCGATCGCGCTGCTGCTCGTGATCGTGATCGCGATGTTCGGCGCGGCGATGAAGGTGCGCGACGGCGGCCATATCGGCCTCGATTCGCTGGTGCGCCGGCTGTCGCCGAAGGCGCGCACGGTCGTCGTCGCGATCCAGCACCTGAGCCTGATCGCGTTCGCGATCATGATCATGATCGGCTGCGGCAGCATGGCCGCCGAGACGATGGGCGACCGCATTCCGATCATCGGGCTGCCCGAAGGCGTGCGCTATCTGATCGCGATGCCCGCGGCGGTTGCGATCGTCCTCTTCTCGCTCGAGCACCTGCTCGCGCTTCGTCGTTCTTCGTCGGGACAATAACGCCATGGAACTCGCGATCCTGTCCGTCAGTTTTCTGATATTTCTCGTCCTCGGCGTGCCCGTGTCGTTCGCGCTCGGCATTTCGTGCGTGCTGACCTACATGGTCGAAGGCCTGCCGATCGCGACCGCGATGCAGGCGATGATCTCGGGGATGAACGCGTTCTCGTTCCTCGCGGTGCCGTTCTTCATCTTCTCCGGCGAACTGATGCTGCATGGCGGCATCGCGGACCGGATCCTGCGCTTCGCGCAGGCGAGCGTCGGCCACTTCCGCGGCGGCCTCGGGATGGCGAACGTCGTCGCGTGCACGCTGTTCGGCGGCGTGTCGGGCTCGCCGACCGCCGATACGTCGGCGATGGGCGGCGTGGTGATCCCGCTGATGAAGCGCGAAGGCTACAGCGCCGCGTACGCGGTCAACGTGACCACGCATGCGTCGCTCGCCGGCGCGCTGATGCCGACGTCGACCAACATGATCATCTATGCGTTCGCCGCGCAGGGCATCACCGGGATGCTGCACGGCCAGCCGGTGAGCGGCGTGTCGATCGGCGACCTGCTGTTCTCGGGGCTCCTGCCGGTGTTGTGGGTGATGGGCTTCGTGCTCGCCGCCGCGTACTGGCAGGCCGTGCGTCACGGCTATCCGCGCCGCGCGGACGGCTCGTCCGCGCTGCCGCGGTTTCCCGGCTGGTATGCGGTGCTGCGCAGCTTCGTCGGCGCGGTGCCCGGGCTGATGGTGATCGCGATCATCCTCGTGTGCGTCGCGAAGGGCATCGCCACCGCGACCGAAGCGGCCGCGATCGCCGTGGTCTACTCGCTCGTGCTGACCGCGGTGGTCTACCGGACGCTCACCGCCGAGAAGCTGCGCCGCGCGCTGTCGCATGCGGCGCGCACGACGGGCGTCGTGCTGCTGCTGATCGCGGTGTCCAACATGCTGCGCTTCCAGATGTCGTACCTGGAGATTCCGGATGCGATCGAAGGGTTGCTGAAGCAGTCGACCGCGGCGCCGTGGCTGATGCTGCTGTACATCAACATCATCCAGGTGTTTCTCGGCACGTTCGTCGACATGGCCGCGCACATCCTGATCACGACGCCGCTGTTCCTGCCGATCGCGATGGCGTGCGGCGTCGGGCCGGTGCAGTTCGGGATCATGCTGCTGCTGAACTGCTCGCTCGGTCTCGTGCACCCGCCGATCGGGTCGGTGCAGTTCGTCGGCTGCGCGATCGGCAACGTGTCGATCGGCGAGACCACGAAGATGGCGTGGCCATACTATCTGGCGATCTTCAGCGCGATCAACATCGTCACGTACCTGCCGTTCTTCTCGACGTGGCTGCCGAGCCTGATCAGCGGGCACGCGGTGTTCTGACGGCGTGCTTCGCCCGTCGCGGCGCCGGACGACCGAGGTGATCCGGCGCCGCGCTCGCATGCGCGGCGTGCTTGCCGGGCCGTCGCGACGCGGCTGCTCAATCCTGCCGTCCATCCGGCTCGACGTCGCCGTCGGCCGACCGTTCGTCGCGCCAGTCCGCCAGCGCGCGCCACAGCGCCGGGCGCGCATGGTCGCGCGGCGGCAACCGGATCACGTAAGCGACGCCGCGCACGTTCACCACGACGCCCGAGTCGGGCAACGGGCCCGGGATGCCGGAGAACGAATGCTCGTCGGTGTCCGGTTCGGCCATGGTGTGCGGGCCGGGCGAGTGTCGAAACATCATGCGAAATCTCCGTGGCGCCGCGCAGCGGCGCGTCAGTAGCGGACCCGGCCGATCAGGCCCAGCGGATCGACGGCGTGCTGGACGGCGGCGGCGACCTGCCGTTGCGCGGCCGGCACGTGCTTGCGGTAGTACGCGATATTGACGGGCCCGACGCCGTGCTCCGCGCTGAAGCAGCCGCCCGCGCGCGCGACGCGGTCGTACAGCGCGCCGCGCAGCGCCATCTGCTGCAGCGGCCCGTAGCGTTGCGCGTCGGCATGCGGAATCGACACGACGAGATGGCAGCCGCCGTCGCCGAAATGGCCGAACGCGTGGCAGCGCAGCGACGGATGCGCGGCGGCGAGCCATTGCTCGGCATCGGCGACGAATCCGGCCAGCGCGCCGCGCGGGAACGACACGTCGAACGACAGCGGCATGCCGTCCTGCGCGACCGCGGCCGGCAGCGCGTCGCGAATCCGCCAGAACCGTTCGGCCGGCGCGCACGCCGCGTCGAGCACCTCGCGTCGTTGCGCGAGCGCGTCGAGCGTCGCGACTGCGCGTTCCTCGAGCAGCGCATCGAGCCCCGGCATGCCGGTCGCGATCTCGACGAGCGCGTAGCATGCGGCGGCGTCGGCCTCGAACGGCACCCGCAATGCCGGAAACGCGGCGGCGACGCGACCGATCGCCGCCGCCGACATGAATTCGAACGCCGACAGCATCTCGCCGAATGCACGCTCGAATGCGAGCAGGCCGGCGAGCGCCGCGTCGTACGACGCGAACGCGACGAACGCCGCGCACGACGACCGTTCGAGCGGCGCGAGCGCGAACGACACGGCCGTCACGAGCCCGTTCGCGCCATTCGCGCCGATGAAGCACTGTGCGACGTCGAAGCCGGCGTTGCGCTTGCGCAGTGGCGCGAGCGCGTCGATCACGGTGCCGGCTTCGTCCGCGAGCACGACTTCGACGCCGAGCACGTGACGGCGCACGTCGCCGTACTTGATCAGGCGGCTGCCGCCCGCGTTCGCGCCGACGAGGCCGCCGGCCGCCGGATCGCTGCCGAGATCGACCGGCACGCAGAGCCCGGCTTCGCCTGCCACCCGATTGAGGTCGGACAGCCGCACGCCGGCCTCGACCGTGATGCTGCGATTGGCCGGATCGAACGCGCGCACGGCGCGCATCCGCTCGAACGACACCACGCATTGCGTGCCGCTGCGATCGGGCACGGCGGCGCCGACGAGCCCGGTGCGCGCGCCCTGGGCGACGAGCGCGATCCGGTGCGCGACGGCGACGCGCACGAGCGCACGCGTGTCGGCGGTCGACGCCGGCCGCGCGACGCCGAGCGGCACGCCGCCGTAGCGCGCGACGTCGGTCGCATACGGCTCGCACGCCGCGCCGTCGAGCCAGCCGTCGCCGAGCGCCGCGGCGAGCGCGTGCCGTTGCGCGGCGTGTGCCGCATGGGCGGGCAGCGCGTTCATCGTCAGCCTGCCCGCGCGAGCTGCTTGCGCAGCCGGCCGCGCACGACGACCAGTGCGATCAGCGGCACGACGCCGCCCCACAGCGGGCTGTGGCGCATCGCGATCGACACCGCGAGCGCGACGACGGTGACGGCGAGCAGCACGAGCGACAGCGAACGCGCACGCGCGTGGTCGACGAACGCACCGTCGACGAAGCCGCCGTCCGACCAGGCGGTATGGACGATGCCGACCACCAGCACGCAGACGAGCATCGCGGCCGGCCCGAGTTCCTCGCCCCACAGACGGCTACCTGTCGGCGAGACGAGCGCGAGCACCGCGCCGATCACGAGGAACAGGTCGACGCCGATCGCGATGCTGTTGCGCTCCGCGCGGCGGATCAGCCACGCGCCGTGCACGAGCGCGAGCACGCCGCCGATCAGGAACGCGTGGGTCCAGCGCAGGCCCGGCTGCTCCGGCCCGAGCCGGCCGTAGAACAGGAACACGATCGCCGGCAGGAAGTTGCTCGCATGCAGCAGGTAGTCGGTTATGGGATGGTTCGATTTCATCGGTGTCTCTCCTTCTTCGAAACGGCGTGGCGACGCGTCAGGCGTCGTGCCAGCGGAACAGTCGCGCGGCGGCGAACAGGAACAGCGCGGTGCACGCGGTCATGCCGAGCAGTTGCGGCGCGAGCTGCGCGTACGGTGCGCCGTCGACCAGCGCGCCGCGCAGCGCGACGGCGAACTGGTTGGTCGGCAGGAACGCGAGCCCGGCCTTCAGCCACGCGGGCGCGTCGTGCATCGGGATCGTCAGGTCGCTGAAGAACAGCAGTGGGTAGTAGGTGACGTTGCACGCGAGTTCGGCCGCCGCGAGCGACCGGGTGCGGCTGGCCAGCAGCACGCCGATGCTCAGCACCATCGCCGCGCCGAGCAGCACGATCGGCAACGCGCGCAGCCCGTCCGGCGTCGCGATCGGCAGCGCGATGCCGAACGCGACGCGTGCGACCGTCAGCAGCACGAGCGCCGACAGCGCCATCATCGCCATGCGCGCGACGATCAGCGCGGCGAGGAACACGCCGCGGGAGACCGGGAAGCACACGTACAGCTTGAACGTATTGCGCTCGCGCAGCGCGGCGATCGCGGTGGTCGTCGAGTTCAGGCCGATCGCCATGAACGCCATCACCAGGATGCCGGTCGCGAAGAACGCGCCGTAGTCGAACGGCCGGCGCGCCGGCGCGGCATTCTCGAAGCGCGCCTGCGCGGCCGGCAGCCCGAGCCGCTGCGCGGCGCAGCGCGCGAGCGCGATCTCGACGACGCGCGACGCGGCCTTGACCGCGAGCGGGCCGTTGAAGTCGTAGCGGATCGTCGCCGGCGTGCGTTCGTCGGCGCCGAGCACGACGGTCACGCGATCGGCCGGCGCGCCGCGGCCGCCGAAGGTCGCCTTCACCGTGTCGCTGTGCGACAGGCTGTCGACGATCTGCGCTTCGCATGCGCGGCTGTACGGCGTCGCGCCGCCGGGCGCGTCGAACGCGATGTCGGCCGTGCCGAGCGAGCCCGAGCCGCCGAACGCGAACAGCATCACGCTCAGCAGGAACACCGGAAACACGAGCGTCCAGAACAGCGACGAGCGGCTGCGCAGATAGCCGAGCAGCTCGTTGCGCACGAGGATCAGGAACACCTTAGTCATGGGTCTGGCCCTCGGTGCACAGGCGCAGCAGGTCGCCCAGCGTGCTCGGCGCGAGCGCGAGATGCTGGATGCCGCGTTCGCCGACGATCCGGTGCACGTTCGGATGCAGCGTCGCATCGCCGAACGCCTCGACCACGTGCGCGGCCGACACGCGCACGCCGGTCACGCCGGGCAGCGCCGCGAGCCGCTCGTGCAGCGCGCGCGCGTCGGCTTCGTCGCGGCAATGCAGGACCGCGCGCGCATCGCCGACGAGCTCGGCGCGCAGCGTGTCGCGGTCGCCCTGGTAGCGCACGCCGCCGTCGCGCACCCAGACGAGATCGTCGACCACGCTCAGTTCTTCCTCGGAATGACAGATCATCGCGACGCTCGCGCCCCGCGCGCGATGGCGCAGCAGGTCGATCACGACGCCCGCATAGCGGCGGTCGAGGCCCGTGAACGGCTCGTCGAGCACGGCCAGCTCGGGCCGGTGCGCGAGCGCGACGTACAGGTCCACGCGCTGGCGCTGCCCCTTCGACAGCGCGCGGCACGGCTTGTCGAGCAGTTCGGCGATGCCGAGCGCATCGGCGATCGCCGCATCGGTGTGCGCGTACATCGCGCGGTGCAGCGCGACGATCTCCGAGACGCGCAGATGATCGGGATACTCGACCTTCTGCAATTGCGCGCCGATCCGCTGCAGCGACCGCGAATCGCGCATGAAGCGTTCGGCCGGCACGTCGAGCACGCGCACGTCGCTGCCGCCGCGCCGGAAGCCGAGCAGCGTTTCGAGCAGCGTGGTCTTGCCCGAGCCGTTCGGCCCGACGATCGCGGTGATCGCGCCGAGCCGGAACCGCACGTGGCGCGCGGAGAAACGGAAATCGCCGGCCGTGACGTCGATCGCGCGCGCGCCGAGCGCTGCGTCCGGCGCATGCGCATCGGGCAGCGGCGGCAGGCCCGCGCGCTGCGGCCGGTCGAACGCGGCGGGCGGGCCGAACATCGCGCGCACGGACGCAAGAAGCGAAACGCTCATCGTGGGCATCCTCAGTCGAACAGCATGACCTGCGTGTCGCGCGCACCCCGGTACGGGTTGCGGCCGTGCGCGACCAGCATGTTGTCGACGACGAGCACGTCGCCGGCCTGCCACGGGAACGCCCGCTCCTCGTCGTCGAGCGCGTCGTAGATCGCCACCAGATCGTCGAACGGCATCGGCGCGCCGTCGCCGTAGCGGATCTCGTACGGGAACGCGGCGCGCGCGCCGTACATGCGCTGCAGGTAGCGATAGCTGAGCTCGCCCATCGAACGCGGATTCGGGTGCTGCGCGCTCGCCTGGTTGAACCACACCGTCTCGCCGGTGCGCGGATGCGTGCGCAGCGCGCTGCCGACGTGCGACACGGTCACGCTGCCGTCGTCGAGCCAGCGGCAGCCGACGCCGCGTTCCGCGCACAGCCGCTCGACCTCGTCGCGATCCGTCGTGCCGAATGCGTCGTCCCACGGCCGATGGTAGGCGGCGAACGGCAGGTTCGGGTTCGCGGCGAGGCCGTCGGCGCGGTCGCCCGGCGCCGCGAAATTGCGCAGGTACATCACGCCGCGTTCGGCGAACCGCTCGCGCAGCGCGGCCGGCACGCGCGCGGTCACGCGGCGCATGTCGCAGATCGGCGTCTCGCCGCCCGCGTCGGCCGGCTGCCGGCAGTAGAACGCGACGAGGCGCGGGAACGCGGGCATGTAGGCCATCTCCTGATGCAGCCCGATCCTGAACGGCGGCGGCATGCGGGTCGACTCGTAGACCTGGCCGTCGATCTGCCGGCGCGGGGCGGCGCCGGCCGTATAGCCGTTCGCGTGCGCCGGATAGAGCGCGCCGAGGCGGCCGAACGCGGCGGTGTCGGGTACCGCGAAGCCGCGCCACAGCAGCGCGCCGCATGCGTCGAGCAGCGTGTCGATCGTGTCGAGCCGCGAGCGGTACCACGCGACGAACATTTCCGGCGACGTCGCGAGTTCGGCACTGCGCGGCGTCACGCACAGCGGCAGCGTCGCACCGGGCGCGACCGCCGCGCAGTGCACGTCGTCGGCGCCGAGCCGTGCGGCGGCATGGGCGGCGAGGAAGGCGAGATCGGTCATCGCTCAGGCCAGTGCCGGTTTCTTCAGCAGGATTTCGAAGCCGAGCGCGCCGAGCCCCGCGCTGGGGCTGTAGATCGACGCAACCGCCGCGAGGCCGGCCGCGGCAACGAGCGCGTGCGCTTCGTCGAGCGTGATCTTTTCCTCGACGTGGGTCGGCGGATAGTCGGCGGCCGCGCGCATCTCGGTGAAGCGGTCGAGCAGGTGCTGCGGCGCGTCGCGGCGCATGTCGTGCACGAGCGCGATGCCGCCCGGCTCCAGCACGCGGTACATCTCGGTCAGGCTGAGCGCCTTGTCGGGCAGGTGATGCAGCGTCGCGCGGCCGACCGCCATCGTCAGCGTGCCGTCGTCGAACGGCAGCGCGAGCGCGTCGCCGACGCGCATCTCGATCGTGTCGTCGAGCCCGAGTTCGCGGATGCGTGGGCGGCCTTCGTCGAGCATCGCCGGATCGAGGTCGATGCCGACGTAGCGCCAGCCGCGCATCGCCGGATCGGTCGCCAGGCGCACCGGCACGACGCCGGTGGCCGTGCCGATGTCGGCGATCGTGCCGGGCGTCATCCCGCGCGCCAGCTGGCGGATGCGACTGATGAACAGCAGGTCCCAGGGTTCGAGCGTTTCGGTGGCGAAGCGATCGTAGTCGTTCGCCGGGCGCAGGTTCTTGAGCAGCATGACGTTCCTTGTGCGAAAGGGTGAGGGTTCACAGCCAGCCGACCGGCACGGCGGCCAGGAGCCGTCGCGCGGTCGCGCTGTTGACGCCGAACGCGGGGCGGCGGCGCCGTTCGACCGCATGCGCGGCCATCGCCGCGATGCGCGCGCCGAGCCCGACGCCGACGCCCCACGACGGCGCGGCGACGCCGAGTTCGAGCAGCGTCGCGGCGGTCAGAAAATCGATGTTCGGCCGCAGCGCACGGCGCGCGTCGGCCTGCGCGCAGCACGCGTCGAACAGCGTCACGTAGCCGCCGTCGAAGCCGCATGCCGCGAACCGGCCGCGCAGGTGCGGCGGACGCGGATCGGCGACGAACAGCGGATGGCCGAAGCCGTACAGCGTGCGTTTCGCGTCGAGCGCCGCATCGATCGCCGCGCGCCCGGCCGCGTCGAGCGCGGCCGGCGGCGCGCCGGCGCCGCCCGGCACCGAGCGTGCGAGCGCCGCGAGCCACTGCATCGCTTCGAGCGCCGCGCCGACGTGCGACGGCCCGCTGGCGAGGAAGCCGGACGCGATCGCCTGCGCCAGCGTGACGCCGGTGCCGATCGCGACGCGCGGCGCGAGCACGGTCGGCGTGATGTAGCCGAAGCCGGCGTGCCAGGCGACGAGCAGCATGTCCATGGCCGCTTGCGCGGGCGCATCGCCGCGCGTCGCGCCGGTCAGCACGAGCATGCGCTGCGCTTGCGTCGCGGCCGCGTCGAGCGACGCGCGGCCGGCCGTGCCGGCGGCGAACGGCCGGCCCTCGATCGCCGCGTGCAGCAGGAACGGCGCGGCGGCCGCGCACAGCAGCATCGTGTCGAGATCGGCATCGTCCGGCGCCGGGCCGCGCACGCGCGCCGTCACGTCGTCGAGGCCGCGCAGCAGGCCGGACGCGGCCGCGAACACCGGCGCGACGCCTGCCGCGCCGAGGTCGGCGGCGACCGACTGGCCGACCGAGCCCGGCGCCAGCGCGTTGGCGAACGCCGCGAGCCGCGCACCGAGCGCCGCCTCGTGCGTGCGATGCGCGGCGCTGCCGGGCGCGACGTCGAACCACAGATGCGCGAGCGCGCCTTCGAACGTCGTCGCCCCGATCAGCGCGTTCAGGTCGAGGTCGCGCACGCGCAGCGCTTCGGGGTCGAGCGTCGCGCCGTCGATGTCGGTGCCGCGATGGCGCGTCGCCGGGCGGCCCAGCAGGTTGCGCGGCGCATCGCCGGCTGCGGGGACGGAGGTGCCGGAATCGAGTGTCGTGTCCATGTCATTCCGCCGCGGCGAGTTCGTCGCTGCTGACGCTGATCGCCGCGTGCGCCATCGCGGCGATCACGGCCGCGTGCTGGTCGACGACGGGCAGCACGTTCGCGAAGTAGTAGCGCGCGCTTTTCAGCTTGCCGCGATAGAACGCGAGCTCGGCCGGCGCGTCGGCCGTTCCGGGCGCATCGAGCCGGCGCGCGGCGATCGTCGCCGATTCGAGCAGCACCCACGCCGACGTGACCACGCCGAACATCTCCAGGAAGCGCGTGTAGAACTGGCTGCTGCGATGCGTGTGGCCGTCCTGCACGTCGCGCGCGATGTCGTCGAGCGCGGCGGCGATCCGGTCGGCGCCCGCGCGCAGCGCATCGAACAGCGGCCGCAGCTCCGCATGCGTGCCCGGTTGATGCTGATGGGCGAGGAACGCGTCGAGTTCGTCGCGGTAGTACTGGATCAGCCGCGAATGACGGCCGAAGCCGAGCTTGTCGCGCACGAGGTCCTGCGCCTGGATGTAGTTCGTGCCTTCCCAGATCGACAGGATCTTCACGTCGCGCGCGTTCTGCTCGACGGGGCTCGCGTCGGTGTAGCCGAGCCCGCCGTGCACCTGGATCGCCGTCTCGCAGATGCGCCACGCCTGGTCGGAAATGAATGCCTTGCAGATCGGCGTCAGCAGCAGTTGCAGCTTGCGATGGCGTTCGATCTCGGCCGGGTCGGCGTCGGGCGTCGCTTCGAGCATCGCCGCGCGCGTCGCGGTCGCCGCGAGCTTGCCGAGCAGCCCCCGGCAGCCGTCGACGCGGCTTTTCATGTCGACCAGCATGCGCTGCACGTCCGCGTGCTCGACGATCGCGACGCGCGCGGCATTCGTGTTCGATGCGCGCTCGATCGGCCGGCCCTGCAGCCGACGGCCCGCATACTCGACCGCATGCAGGTACGCGCTCGACGCGACGCCGACGCCGAACATCCCGGTGCTCATCCGCGCCTGGTTCATCAGCGGCATCAGCTGCAGCAACCCGACGTTGCGCCGGCCGCCGAGCAGCCAGCCCTTGGTCGTGCCGTTCGCGCCGAACACGAGGTGCGTGTTCGCGCAACCCTTCAGCCCCATCTTGCGCGGCAGGCCGATGCAGTCGACGTGGTTCGGTTGCAGCTCGCCGGTTGCCTCGTCGGGCCAGAAGCGCGGCACGACGAGGCACGACAGCGAGAACGAATCCGGCGACGCCGTGTCGATGCGGCCGAGCACGAAGTACAGCGTGTTCTCCGTCAGCTCGTGCATGCCGGCCGAGATATAGACCTTCTCGCCGTCGATCGCGTAGATGTCGCGTTCGAGCGGCGTCGCACGCAGCGCGACCGCGGTGAGGTCGGTGCCGGCCTGCGGCTCGGTCGCGCAGAAGCACGCATCCCAGCGGTACGCTTCGAGCGGCGCGACGAGCGCTTTCTGGTGCGGCGTGCCGTGCATCTGCAGCAGCTTGATCGCGGGGCGCGTGAAGCCGCCGTAGGTCATGAACGACGGATTCGCGCCCATGAACATCTCGTAGATCATCTGCGTGACGATCGGCGGCAGCCCGTGCGCGGTGCCGAACAGCGTGTTCGACCACTCGTCGCGAAAGCGCGCCCACAGCGCGTGGAAATGCGAAGGAATCCGTACCTGGCCGTCGTCGAGCAGCGTGCAGCCCTCGACGTCGGCCTGCTGGTAGCTGCGGCCGAGGTCGAGCGCGAAATCGCGTGCGCGTTCGAGCAGCGCATCCACTGACGCGCGGTCGTGCGCGCTGTACGGCCCATGTTCGAGAAAGTGCCGGTCGGCCTCGAACAGTTCCCACAGAAAGAAGCGCAGTTCGCGCAGGCTGACCTTGTATGCGCTCATCATGCGTCTCCTTCGATATCGAGCGCGGCGTCGAGGCCGCCGGCCAGATCGACGACGGCCGCGGCCGCCGCGCCGTGCAGCGCCGCATCCCACACGAGCACCGTGCGGCGTTCGCCTTCGTCCAGCGCGCCCGCGAGCCGGATCAGCGCGGCGGCCGATTCGGCGGACGACAGATGGCCCGATCCGTCGTGCTGGATGCGCGCGGCGACCGGAATCGACGCGGCGTCGGCCACGCGCGCCGCGAAGCCGGGATCGAAGCCGGGCGGCACGCACCAGTCGATCTGGCTCGCGCGCAGGTTGGCCTGCTCGAGCGCGCGGCGGATCGCGCGGGCGGCGACCGGCGCGAGCGTGTCGCGCAGCGTGACCGGCGCATCGGCCCACGGATCGTCGATCGACGGCCCGAATTCGAGCGCGACGGCCCGCACGCCGCCCCAGGCGGCCGGCTCCGGCGCCGGGCCCGCGCGCGAGACGAGCAGTGCCGCGGCCGCGTCGCCGTAGCCGACCAGGTCGCCGAACTGGCGGAAGAACGGATAGAGCCACTTGTCGCTGAGGATCACGAGCGCCTGGTCGCCTTCGTCGAGCAGCCCGTCGAGCAGCATCAGCGCGGAATACCAGCCGAGCGTGCCGTTCTGGCCGAGCGCGAACGGCGTCACGCGCTGCAGCCCGAGTTCGTACTGCATGCGGCCGACGACCGAGTCGCCGATGCCTTCGTTGAGTGCGCAGCTCGCGACGATCACGTGCGTCGTGCGCGCAAGCGCGCCGGAGCCGAGCTGATCGCGCAGGTCGAGCGCGGCATCGGCGGCCAGGTCGGCGAGGCTGCGCCCGGGCGGCGCGACGCGCAGCACGGGCCGGCCGCCCGGCGCGAGGCGCGTGCCTTCGTCGGGCGTCAGCGCGCCCGTGCCGCGCGGCCGCGCAAAGCGCGCCTGCGGCAGCAGCAGATGCCGGTAGCCGGGATGGCGCTCCTGCGCCTGGATCGCGCTGAACACGACGGCGGGCGGCAGCACCACGACGCCGCCGGACAACGCGAGCGTGCCGGGCGCGGCGACGCGGGGCGCGCCGATACAGGTTTCATCGAGCGTCGACAGGGTCATGCGGCGGTCTCCTCGAGGTTCGGGCGCGCGAATGCGTCGCGATACTGCGCTTTCAGCGCCGGCCGGTCGATCTTGCCGTTCGGGTTGCGCGGCAACGCCGGCAGCGGCTCGACGACGAGCGGGTTCATGTAGGTGGGCAACGCGTCGCGGCACGCCCGCGCGATGTCGGCGCGGCAGGCGGCGGCGTCGAGCGTCGACACGACGCACGCGGCGATCGCCTCGCCGAGCGCCGGGTGCGGCACGCCGAACACGGCGGCCTCGCGGATGTGCGGCAACGCGAACAGCACGTCCTCGACCTCGGTCGGGCTTACGCGATAGCCGGACGTCTTGATCATGTCGTCGCCGCGCGCGACGAAATACAGGTAGCCGTCCGCGTCGCGCCGCACGATGTCGCCGGACCACACGGCGACGTCCGGGCGCGGGATTTCGCCGTGCCGGCGCGGCAGCGGGCGAAACCGCTGCGCGGTCAGCTCGGGCCGGTTCCAGTAGCCGAGCGTGACGAACGCGCCGCGATGCACGAGTTCGCCGGGTTCGTCGGCCGCGCATTCGCTGCCGTCCGCGCGCAGCACGAGGATTTCCGCGTTCGGCACGGCCTTGCCGATCGAGGTCGGGCGCAGCGCCGCGTCGGCCGGTGCGAGGTACGTCGAGCGGAATGCCTCGGTGAGCCCGTACATCAGGTAGGGCGACGCATGCGTGAACAGCGCCTGCAGACGGTGCAGCAGCGGCGTCGCGAGATGGCCGCCGGTATTCGCGAAGCGGCGGATCCGCGTGCGCGCGGCGTCGCTCCAGCCGGCGGACGCGAGTTGCATCCACAGCGGCGGCACGCCGGTGATCGACGTGACGCCGAACGCGTCGCAATGGCGCGGCACTTCGGCCGGCTGCAGGAAGTCGAGCGGCGTATAGCACGCGCCGGACGCCAGCGCGGTCGTGAGCTGGCTCAGGCCCGCATCGAAGCTGAGCGGCAGCACGCCGAGCACGACGTCGTCTTCGGCGAGCCCCTGGTACGCGGCGACGCTGAACGCGCCCGACACCAGGTTGCGGTGCGACACGACGACGCCTTTCGGCTTGCCGGTCGAGCCGGACGTGTAGAGCAGCGCGGCCGGATCGTCGTCGACCGGGCGGCCGGCGGCGGCCGTTGCCGATGCCGGCGTGTCGGTGCCGGGCGAGTCGATCGCATCGGCCAGTGCCTCCATCAGCATCACGCGTTCGCCGACGAGCGCGGCGAGCGCCGGCAGGCGCTTGAGCCGCTGCGCGCCGGTCACGAACAGCGCGGCGCCGCTGTCGGCGACGATATGTTCGATCTGCGCTTCCTTCAACTGCGGATTGACCGGCACGAAGATCGCGCCGAGTGCGTTGGCCGCGAGCATCGCGACCACGGTTTCGATGCGCTTCGGCGCGTAGATCGCGATGCGTTCGCCGGGGTGCACGCCGCGCGCCGCCAGCACGGCGGCGGCGCGCCGGACCGCGCGGGCGAGCTGGTCGTAAGTCAGTGTGCCGCCGCCGTCGGCATACGCCGGACGCTGCGGCCAGCGCTGCGCGCCGTGTTCGAGCAGGTCGGCGATGCTGATCAATGCGTTCATGATCGGCTCCTCTGGAAGGTCTAGGCCGGCCGCACGTACACGTGCGCGGCTTCGTGGGACAGGAAATGCGCCATCGAGTACGTGCGGTGATACGCGCCGCACCGTGCGAACACGGCGATGTCGCCGACCTGGGGCGGCGCGCCCGTGTCGTCGCGGCCGATCACGTCCGCGCGGCTGCAGGTGCTGCCGACGTAAAGCGTCGGCACGCCGCGAGGCGCAGGCGCGGGTGCGCGGCGCACGAGCGACGGCACGGCCAGGCGGCGCATCACCGATTCGGTCTGCGCGAGCAGGAACGCATGCGACAGGCCGCCGTCGCAGACGGCGATCGTGCGGTCCTGCCACGCCTTCACCGCGACGACGCGCGTCGCGAACACGCCCGCATCGGCGAAGATCGCGCGGCCGGATTCGTGAGCGAGCGAATACCGGCCGGCCAGCGGCGCGAGCGCGGCGGCATAGCGTTCGAACGCGGCATCGCCCGGGTGATCGTCGGCAAAGCCGCCGCCGAGACTCAGCGCGCCGAGCGGCGCACCGTTGGCCGGCGCGAGATCGCGGGCCAGCGCCGCGAGCAATTCGGGCAGCACGAGCGTGTCGGGCTGCGTCGCGTCCTGGCGGATGAACGAATGCGGGCCGGAGAACACGTGCAGCCCGGCCACGGGCAAGCCGGCGGCCGCGAGCGTGCGCACCGCGTCGTGCGCCTCGTTCGGCATCATCCCGAAGTGGTCGTGCCACAGTGCCTTCGCGTGGACGCCTGCCAGCGCGCCGGCGTTCACGCGCAGCAGCACCGCGCCGGGCGTGCTGCCGCCGGCCGCCGCTTCGCGCGCGAGCGGCACGAAACGCGCGACCGCGTCCGGGTTGTCGAGCACGAAATGGCAGCGCGACGCGAGCCCCGCGCGCATGAACATCTCGTCCATCGACGGATTGTTCAGGTAGCGCGGCGTCTTGATCCGGCCGATCACCGCGTCGAGTTCGCCGCGGCTCGCGAGTTCGACGCCGTCCTCGTACGCATGCGCGCAACGCGCGAGCATGTCCTGGTTCGGGTTCGCCTTCAGCGACACGATCAGCCGCGTGCCGAGCCGCGCCTTCAGCGACCGGTAGCGGGCGATCGCGACGTCCGGCTCGTACACGTAGCACGGCGTGCGCAGGTCGGCGATCCATGCGTAGTCGCCGGCGGGCGGAAGCGGGCGCTCAGGCGTCATGGCGACCTACCGGATGAAGCGTGGCGGCTGCATACGCGCCGCAGTTCGACTGCATCACGCCGAGCACGCGCCGGCCGCGCGCGAGTGCATCGAGCCCCACGTCGGCCAGGTTGATCGGAAAATCCGAACAGCACGCGTGGCCGCGCGCATGGATGTTTTCCGCATACAGCCGCTCGGCCGGCACGCGCATCGCGCGGCACAGCGCGTTCCAGCCGGGCAGATCGGCGTTGTGCGGCAGCACGAGATCGTATGCGTCGAGCGCATGCGGCTCGAGCGCGACGGCCGCGTCGATCGCGCGGCGCGTGTACGGCCACTCCATCATGATCAGGTCGGCCTCGTTCGCGGCGACGGTGTCCGACCCGCGATGCCATTTCGCGTGCGTCTCGATCGCGATGCCGCCGAGCCGGTTCTTCGTGCTGTTGCGTGCGATCAGCATCGCGGCCGCGCCGTCGCACTGCACGCCCGTCATCTGCCGCATCCGGTAGTCCTCGCCGTACACGCGGTCGGACGACACGACGAGCGCCGCATCGAGCTGCGGATGCCGGCGCATCAGCGCGCGCACGGTTTCGATGCCGGCCGCGACCGACACGCAGTTCAGTTGCGCGACGGAGCCGATCCACAGCGGCTCGATGCCGAACTGCGCGGCCACTTCATGCGGCAGGCTGCGCGGCGCCGGCGGCACGCTGAACTGCTGCGTGTGCACGTGCACGATCGCGCCGACGTCGGACGGATGCACGCGCGCGGTGTCGAGCAGCCGGCCGACGGCCGTGATCGCGAGTTCGGTCTCGCTCGTGTCGAGCGCCATATGGAAATAGCGGCTGCCCGACTGCGCGATCGCGGCCGCCCGCTGCGCCGGATAGTCGCGCTCGGCGGCCCAGGCCTCGATATCGACGGGCGGGCCCGGCAGCTCGTAGGCCACCGCGTCGACGCCGATCCAGAAGCCGGCGTCGCGGGATGCGTGGGGGGAGGGCATCGTCATGTCAGTTGAGCGGCATCGCCGCGTAGTCGAGGACGTCGAGCTTTTCGAAGGTCGCCTGCACGGTCGGCGTGAGCAGGCCCATCTCGCGGATCGTCGGCACGAGGCGCCGGAAGATCGAGCGGCGGATCGAGCTCGACACCGGAGATTCGCGCACCATCGCGCTGCATTCGCGCTTCGACAGCCCCATCGGTTCCCAGATGTCGTCCGCGCACAGGTGCTCGTACAGCACGGCCGCGCCTTCGCAGATGAATTCCTCGCGCTCGCGCAGCTCGTGCGCACTCATCTCCGCGTACACGCGGCACAGCGTGATCCGGCCGACCGCGAAGTGACGCGCCTCGTCGCGCTGGATCCGCAAGAACAGGTCCTTGACGAACGGATCGGTGCTGTACGCGACGACGCTCTGGAAGATCGACAGCGCGATGCCCTCGACCAGCACCTGCATCCCGAGGTTCGTCATGTCGAGCGCGCTGCTCGTGATCGTGTCGTGCAGCAGCCCCTTCAGCGAGCGGCTCATCGGGTAGCTGACGTCGAGCTTCTCGTTGACGAGCTTCGCGTACGCCTCGACGTGGCGCGCTTCGTCCATCATCTGCGCGGCCGCGCACAGCCGCGCGCTCATGCCGCTCTCGGCCGACGCGAGCTTCGACGCGCAGATCAGCGCGGCCTGCTCGCCGTGCAGGATCTGCGACAGCAGCCAGCCCTGCGCGTGATGGCGCACCTCGCGCTTGTCGGCGTCGGCGAGCTTGCCCCACAGCTCGGTGCCGTAGATCAGGAGCGTCGGGTCGGGCATGCCGAGGGGATTCGCCGGGTCGAGGTCGTGGCGCCAGTCGACGTCGGTCGCGACATCCCACTGCGCGGCCTTCGCCTTCTCGTACAGCCGGTTCAGCGCCTCTTCGCGCAGCGCGTAGTCGTTCGACATCAGCGCGTCGACGGGCATCGACCAGCGGATATCGGCCGTGTCCTGCATCACGGTAAGCGTGTCATTCATATCAGGGTCTCCCCGGCCGCGCGGCGGCGCCGGAATGTTGGGCGGAATCGATGAACGGAGCGGCGGCGCGCGACGCACCCGGGTGCGGGTCGAGCCGGATCGCATAGGCCGGCCACGCGCCGCGCAGTTGCGCGTCGAACGCATCGGCGAGACGCGCGGGCCAGATCGCGCAGCACACGCGGTTGTCGCCGGCGAATTCCGCATCGCGCAGGATGCGGTCGCCGATCCAGACGACCGGCGCGCCGCGTGCGGCGTCGCGCAACGCTTCGTCGTACAGGTGCACGCCGAGCAGCACGTGCGGCGCGAGCAGTTCGGCAGGCAGCGCGCCGAAATACGGCGCACAGACTTCGATGAACAGGCGCGCGTCCGGGTGCACGGCGCAGCGTATCCGCGCCGTGATTTCCGCGAGGAATGCGAAATACTGAACGTGGTCGAGCAGCACGCGGCGTTCGCCGGCGGCCACGTCGTACGTATTGCCGGCGTCATACGCATCGCCGGCCGCTTCCGCGAGCGCGGCGCGCGCATAGTCGGTCGGCGTGTCGAGCGGCATCCGGTATGCGCTGGCCGCGACCGCAACCGGCTGCCGTGCGTCGCGCGCAATCCGGTACGTGAAGTGAACGGGCCGCACCATGTCACGCCTCGCCGTCGAGAGAGAACGTCGCGTCCGGCGCGAACGCGACGTCGGCGATCGCGTAATAGCCGTTCAGCGCGAGCGAGCAGACGGCCGCGCGGCGCGGCGTGTCGCCGTCGCGGTGCGCGAGCAGCACCGACAGCCACGGGTCGCTGCCGAACGCATGACCGAACAGGCCGTGGCCGTCCGGCAGCAGCGGCGTCTTGCCGACCGACGCGAGCAGTGCGCGGCGCGACGTGGCCGGAAAGAACGGCAGCGCCGCATGCAGCCCGGGGCGCACCGCGCAGAACGTGCGGATGTCGCGACCGAGCCGCACGACCGCGCTGGCCGGCGGCGCGGCGTCCGCGACGACCGACTGCGCCGGTTCGCGACCGACGTCGACGAGCAGCGTGCAGACGCCGAAGCCCGAGCGTCCCCAGGCGGGATTGCCGTGCCAGTACGTATAGCCGTGCACGTCGATGTCGACGATCTGCAGCAGCAGCGTGCGCGGCCCGGTCTCGGCCGCGGTCGCGAGCGTGCGGCGCAGCACGTAGCCCCAGCCCGCGCACTCGTACGAGCACGTCATCCAGTCGGGCGTGTAGTCGTTCGTACCGGCGAGCGCCTGCGCGAACACGCGATGCTGCGGCGAGTCGTTCATCAGCAGCATCGACAGGATCGTCGAGCTGACCACGTAGTCGTCCGCGGCGATCGCGCCGCACAGTCGCTCGCGTTCGGCACACGCCAGTGCGCCGATCGCGCGGGCCGTGTCGTCGAGCGGCACGGCCGCGCCGTCGCGCGACGGCGCGACGCGTCGGTACGCGAGCGCCTGCACGGTCAGCGCGGTCGCCGGGGCCGGCCGGACGACGGCCGCCACCGCGGGGGCAAGGGGCGCGAGCATCGCCGTATCAGGCCGCGTGCTGCTGGCGGCGCAGTTGCGCGTCGAGCTGCTGCAGCGTCGTGTATTGCGTGATGTTCAGCGCTTCCGGATCGATCGAACCGTAAAGCTGTTCGCAGAACACGATCAGCTCGACGATGTTCAGCGAATCGATGCCGAGTTCGCCGATGCCGGCGTCCGTGTCGACGGTTTCGACGTTGAGGATCTTCGCGACTTCGCGGGACAGGATGTCGAGCGCGTCGGCCGGAACGTTCTGGGTCGTCATGAGGGGAGCTCCTGAAGTTGAGTTGGATTGATCGGGATCGATCGGCCTGTCGCGTGGGTCAACTGCCGGCTTCGCAGCGCAGGCTCTTGCGAAGCTCGTGATAACAACGGTACGAACTGCCTTCCATCTTCGAAAACGCCAGCAGATCGCGCTGGTCGTCGAACAGCGGCACCTTGCCGTCGCGGACGAGCGCGCTCAGGAACTCGTTCGACAGCAGCTTGATCGCGAGCACGCGCTGCACCTTGCCGAAGCTGTAGTGCGCGTCGTCGGTCTGGTTGCGCGCGGCGTCCGCGATGAAGCGGTGCACCGCGCGTGCGTCGGCGTCGAGCTCGACGCGGCCGGTCCGTTCGAGCCAGCCGACGTGCGCCATCAGCGCGCGGACGAAGTACGGCCGCACGACGGTCAGGTATTTGTTGAACACGGTCGGGCCGCCGATCCGCAGGCGATCCTCGGCGGCGATGCGTACCTGGCCGGCGACGTTCGCGAGCTGCAGGTTGCCCGCGAGGAACGGCGCGCCGCAGGTCGCGCGTGTCAGCTTTCGGTACTCGTCGGGCCACACGAGATAGGCGGCCGGGAACATCACACCCGGCAGGCGTGCCGCCACGACGGCCATGCAGTCGCGGTGCGCCTCGATGCCCCACACCTTGTCGACCGTGAGCGCGAGCCCGTTGTCGTCGCTGCGTACGACGGTGCGCCAGGCGGCGAGCGTCGGGCCGCCGCCGTCGCTCATCAGGAACGCGAAGTTGTGGCCGGCGTCGATGCACTCGCATGCGCGGCGGTTCTGGTCGTCCGAGAAGAACAGCCCGAACATGATGCGGATGAACGCGCGCATGAACGGCTTGAACAGGTGATGAAACCCTTCGCGACCGATCTGTTCGAGCAGCGCTTCGGTGAGCGGCGCCTCGTCGTGCCGAAGCGGCGTCGACGCGGACGCGTCGGGCAGCACGTCCGGTGTGGACGCACGCAGCGCGATCACCATCTCGCTGTCGAGCAGCCGCACGGCGGCGGCTTCGACCAGCCGGGCCGCCGCACGCGGCGGGGCGCCGATCGTGTCGAGGTTGTCGAGGTGGCGCAGCACCGGATACGCGGCCTGGTCGGCCACGCGCAGCAGCGGCGGAGAGGGCGGCGTGGCGGTCGAAGCGGGAACGGAAAGCGTGGACATGGCAGGGTTCCTGTCAGAAACGCACGCGCACGGCGGCGTCGATACGGGTGCCGAGACCGACCATCCGGTACTCGGACTGGCTGTCGGAGAATGCGCGCGTGACGGCGACATCGACGCTCACGCGCTTGTTCACGTCGGCGACGACCTGCGCGATCGCGAGCAGGCCCTTGTCCTGCGGCGAATAGACGCCGCGCAGCGAATACTCGACGCGGCCGATTTTCTTGCCGAGCCGCGCGAACAGGTAGTCGCGCAGGCTGCCGTCGACGCTCACGAAGTTGGCCGTGCCGCCGAGGCCGGCCAGCGCGGCGCCGGGCGCGACGGGCAGCAGCGCGTTGTTCGCCTGCACCGCGCCGACCATCCGGCGCCACTGGCTGGCGTCGTAACGCGCCTCGTCGTGCGACCACTCGACGATCAGCGACAGGTTGCCGGGCAGCGCGCTCTGCATGCCGACCGCGCTGCGCCACATGATCTGGCGATCGTTGCGGCGATCGATGGCGTCGTACGCGGCCGCCGAATCGAGCGGCGTGCCGTCCGCGACGAAGGCCGGCAGCGGTCGCGTCGTGCCGCGTTCGAGCCAGGCGCCCGCATAGACGGTGTTCGAGCGCGCGACGTCGAACGACAGCGTCGCGCCGGCGCCGCCGTGGCCCGCGTGACGGCCGGCGAGCAAGGCGGCCGAGCCGCCCGACCAGTTGTATGCGCCGCGCACGAGCTGCGTCGCGCCTTCGACGTCGCGGTTGTCGACGTCGTTGCGCAGCGTGCGGTTCTCGCCGGCGATGAACTGCAGCGTGGTTTGCTCGCCGGCCCATTTCGCTTCGACGAGCGGCGTGCCTTCGACGTCGCCGTAGCGGTCGTAGATATCGGCCGTCGCGGCCCGTTTCTGGAAGAAGCCGAGCGGGAAGAACGCCTGCGACGTGTCGAGCGCGTCGATCCGCTTGCCGGCCGTGAGCGTGATGCCGTTGTCGAACGCGTAGCGCACGCCGGCTTCGTTGAAGCGGCTCGCTTGCGCGCCGAGCGAATGATTACTGGCGACGACGCGCGCGTTCGCGAACAGGTTTTCGCCGTCGATGCGTGCGAGCAGGCCGGCTTCCTGCAGATTGCGCGGCGAGTCGCCGATCAGGCGGCCGAGCAGCGCACGGCCGTCCATGCTGTCGACGGAGCGCGCGTAGCCGATACCGTTGAGCGTGCCGAGCTGGTCCATCAGCGATTCTCCATGCGCGAGCGTGCAGCCGAGCGCGAGCGGGATGGCGAGCGCGATACCCGGCCAGTTGCGGCTGGCCCGGCCGGACGATGAACGGAGGCGGTCACGATGGGCGTCGGCATCGGCGTCGTACTCATTGACCATCGGCGAGCGTGTCGGGGTTGAACCAGCCCGACGGAATCTTGCGCGGCTGGCCGTCGAGGATGTCGACGACGCTCGCGCGCTGCTTCTCGACCTCGTTGCGATACGTGATCTTGCGGATCACCTTGCGGCCGTTCGCGTCGACCGGCGCGGAAAAATCCGCACTGCGAAACAGCAGGCCGCTCGCGAGGAAGAACTGCGCGCGCACCGGCACGTCGGTATCGGGCGTGACCCACAGCTTGATCGTCGGGTAGACGTTGTCGGGGTCGGTCGCGGTCAGGTCGAGCTCGGTGGCCGGCTTGCCGTCGATCGGCGTCGTGCCTGGAGCCTCCGTCGCGCGGTAGCTGTCCGCCCAGTGCGTGCGCGTGATGTCGCTGATCACGACTTCGCCTTGCAGTCGCTGCATCCCGTTGATGCGCACCGCGCTGCGCGTGTTCGGCACATAGAACCAGTGCCCGCGCGTGGTCGCGAGGTATTTCTGGCCGTCGTTCTCGCCGCTGCGCGTGAGCGCGAGCGTGTCGCCGTTGCCGCGCGTGTAGACGAGATAGCGGGTCGCGTCGCCGGATTGTCCGCCGACTTCGTTGGTGATCCGGATGTTCGTCTGCGTGTCGGCGGCCGTGCTGCGGTAAGCGTCGGCGCGGGCGAGCATGGTCTGGGCCGTCGGCACGTCGGCTGCGTGGACGGCGAGCGGCGCGCAGGCGACGAGCGCGGCGAACGTTACGCGAATGCGGTTCATGGGGCGAGTCCTTCGAGGATGTTGCGTTTCGCGAGCCCGAGCGTCGCGAGCAGTGCCGCGGCCACGCCGAGCACGACGAACACGGCTTCGACGGCGGCCACGGCTGCGGGCGACACGGTGAATTCGAGCAGGATCGGTTTCACGCGACCGGGCGGCGCGGGCAGGTGGATCTGCGCGTGATTGAGCGCGACCATCGTCAGCAGCGCAAGCGCGATGCCGGCGGCCGCGCCGAGCAGGCCGAGCAGCGCGGTTTCCTGGATCAGCACGCCGCGCACCGTGGCGGCCGGCACGCCGAGCGCGCGCAGCGTCGAGATCTCGCGGCGCCGCTCGACGATGCTCATCAGGATCCAGTTGCTCATCGACAGCAGGATCGTCACGCAGAGGATCGCACCGAATACCGAGAACTGGTTCTTGTACAGCGCGACGACCTGGTGATAGAGCGACACGAGCTGGTCCCAGGTCCGCACGTCGAGCGTCGGCAGCGCGGCGCGCAGCGTCGCGGCGGCGGCTGGCGTGTGCGCGGTATTCGACAGGAACACCGCGATGCGCGACGCGCGGTCGGTGCGCAGCAGCGCCTGCGCGGCCGTGAACGTCACGTCGACGATCCGTTCGTCGACGTCCTTGTTGCCGGTGCTCATCACGCCGACGATCTGCGCGTCGGTCGCGTTGATGCCGCCGTGCGCGGTCGACGCCATCAGTTGCACGACCGAGCCGACGTGCACGCCGAGCTTGCGCGCGAGCTCGGCGCCGACGACGACTTCGGTGCCCGCATGCGTCGGCGACAGATAGCGGCCCGACAGCACCGTGTGATAGTCGAAGAAGCCGGGCGGCTCGCGGTTCGGCTCGATCCCTTCGCCGACGAAGCCGTAGCTCAGATCGCCGTTCGATACGAGCCCGTCGAAGTCGATGCCGCGCGCGGTCGTCGCGACGCCGGGCAGCGCGGCGATCGCGCGCGTCGCGGCAGCCTGCTCGTCGGCGGTCAGCCCGTACTGCAGCGGCCGTTCGCCGATCAGGTCGAGATAGCCGTGATGCAACACCTGCACATGGCCGACGCCGCTGTCGATCGACCCTTCGCGCACAGCGTCGAACGTCGCGATCACGTAGCCGAGCGCGAGGCTCGACGCAAACGCGGCGACGCCGATCATCGCCATCGTCAGCACGGTGCGGCGCCGGTTGCGCCAGAGGTTACGCCACGCAAACGTCGACCAGTTCACGATTCACTCCCGGTACGCCGTCGCGCATCTCGATGCGGCGCGGCAGGTGCGCGCACAGACGATCGTCGTGCGACGCAATCAGAAAGGCGGTGCCCAGCGTGCGGTTGGTGTCGAGGATCAGCTCGGCGACCGCCCGCGCGTTGGCGCTGTCGAGGCTCGCGGTCGGCTCGTCCGCGATCACGATCGCCGGCTCCTTGGCGAGCGCGCGGGCCAGCGCGACGCGCTGCTGCTCGCCGCCCGACAGTTCGCCGGGGCGGTGTCGTTCGCGCGCGGCAAGCCCCACCGCGTCGAGCATCGCGCGGGCGCGTTCGCGCCGCGTGCGCGGCGTGCCCCACGCGAAGCAGCCGAGCTCGACGTTCTCGAGCGCCGACATCACCGGAATCAGGTTGAATTGCTGGAACACGAAGCCGATGCGTTCGCGGCGAATCCGTTCGAGCGTGTCCGGCGCGTCGTCGATCCGGCGGCCTTCGAGCCAGCGTTCCCCGCTGCTCGGCACGTCGAGAAAGCCGGCGAGGTTGAGCAGCGTGCTTTTGCCGCTGCCCGACGGGCCGACGAGCGCGACGACGTCGCGCCGGCCGATGGAGATCGTCGCGCCGCGTACGGCGACGACGCGGCCCGCGCCCTCGTACACGCGGGTGACGTCGCGCAGTTCGAGCACGGGGCCAGGCGACGCGGCCGTCATGCGAATGCTCCCTGGCCCGTTTCGACGGCGGCCGACGCGGGAATCACGGGCAACGCGCCGTTCGCATAGAGATCGCGACACTTCAGGCGCTGCAGCTTGCCGCTCGTCGTGCGCGGCAGCGAGCCGGGCTCGACGAAACACAGATCCTGCGCGGCGAACCCGATGCGCGACGCGAGCAGCTGCTGGCACTCGGACCGCGTTTGCGGCGTGGCGTCGACGGGCCGCGCCTCGATCGCGACGACCAGCCGTTCGGTGCCGGTTTCCGGATCGGGCAGACCGAACGCGATGCACGTGCTCTTGCGCAGCGCGCCGTGCGACGCCAGCGCTTCCTCGATCTCGTGCGGAAAATAGTTGCTGCCGCGAATGATGATCACTTCCTTCTTGCGGCCGAGGATATGCAGTTGGCCGTCCGCGACGTAGCCGATGTCGCCGGTGCGGAACCAGCCGTCGGCCGTCAGCGGCGCGGCGATCGTGCCGTCGTCGGGGTTCAGGTAGCCGAGCATCACCGACGTGCCGCGGATCGCGACTTCGCCGACTGCACGGTTCGGCAGCGCGTGGTCGCCGTCGTCGAGGATGCGGAACGCCATTCCGTCGATCGGCGTGCCCATCGCGAGCACCGTTTCGGTCTCTGCTTCGGTATCCGTCTCGTGGCCGTCGTTCGCGGCGGCCGGCTGCGCGTCGCGGCGCTCGATCAGCGCGCGCCGGTCGAGCGTGTCGGCGATCACGTACGGTGCGCCGTCGACCGCGCCTTCGTGCCATGCACGGTGCATCGATACCGCGAGCGTCGATTCGGCCATCCCGTAGCACGGTTGCAGCGCCGACGCCGCCAGGCCATACGGCGCGAACGTCGCGGCGAAATCGCGCAGCGTCGCATCGTCGACGCGTTCGCCGCCGATGAAGATATTGCGGCACGCGGACAGATCGACGCCGTCCATCGCGGCGGCGTTGAAGCGGCGCACGCAATAGCGCAGCGCGAAGGTCGGCACCGACGTCGTCGTCGCGCGCACCGACGCGATGCGCTTGAGCCAGCCGAGCGGATTCCGGATGAAGCTGTTCGGCTGCATCATCAGCAGCGGTGCGCGGTAGTGGAGGTTCGACAGCAGCGTGAGCAGCCCCATGTCGTGATAGAGCGGCAGCCACGATGCGGTGCCGTCGCCGGCCGCGATATCGAAGCGCACCGACCCGCCGATGCCGAGCACGTTCGCGATCACGTTCTCGTGGCTGAGCACCGCGGCCTTCGGATGCGACGTCGAACCTGACGTGAGCTGGACATGATGCGGATCGCGGCCGCTCTTCGCGCTGATCAGCGCTCGCGTGCCGGCATCCGCGGCGCTCGACAGCATCGCGAGATCGACGACGCGCGTGGACGCCGCGGGAAACGCCGCATCGTGCCAGGCCGCGGCCTGCGCATCCGCGGCAACGACGATGCGCGGCCGGTACAACTCGCACGCGACGTCCGCCACCTGCCGTCCGGCCGTTGCACGCCGCGCGGGAACGGGCACGGTGCAGGGCAGCGCGCCCGTCATCACGCAGGCCATCATCGCGACCGCATGCTCGACCGACGCGGGCAGCGCGAGCATCACCAGATCGTTCTCGCGCACACCGAGCTCGCGCAGCGCACCGGCCTGGCGAAACACCTCTTCCGCGAAGCGCCGGTACGTGATGCCGGCTTCGTGGCCCGCGTCGTCGACGAACGTCATGCGATGCATGGCGCCCGCGACGTCCTCGAGCGATTCGATCAGGCGATGAATGGTGGATGCGTACTTCGTCACGAGGGTTCTCCCCTTGAGGAACACGGCCGCTCGCGCCACGGTGCCGGCGGCGCCGTTCGTCGAGTGAGGTGGATTCTTGCCGGATCGATCCGCTGCGACAAACGGAATCTATGCAGGCTATGCATGAGCGGAGCGCATCCACGAAGGCCGGCGCAGGTTCCTTATTCGCGTGATTAGCGTGCTCGGGGCGCAAGGTGACTGGTCGGTCTCATTCGACCGGTCGTCTAGTTCACGATGTGGTTCGCTCATGCGCAGGCGTCATGCAATGCGTTCGGAAAATTCGCTTGTCCGAAACATCGACTCACAGAAGAATTGCATCCCGGCAGCGCGCCAGCGTCGCCGCGTCATCGTGCCGGGCAGGGTCCGGCTCAAGGAGAGCGTCTTGTCCGTCACCTCATCGCTTGTTGCCCGCTCGAAACCGGTTGCAGACATGAAGAGCCGCCCGAGCGGCGTGGTCTTCTCGCTGAAGCTGGCGGTGTACGTCGCGCTCGTCGCGCACGGGATGATGTTCGCGCTGTCGACGCTCGTGATCGTGAAGATCGTCGGCATCCTGCTGATCGGCGCGATGTATGCGCACGGCGTCGAGCTGCAACACCAGGCGCTGCATTACCAGGGGTTCCGCAGCAAGCGCCTGAACATGGTGTTCGGCGTGCTGCTCGGCATGCCGATGCTCGTGTCGTTCCACGCGTACCAGGACAGCCACCTGCGCCATCACCGGTTGCTCGGCACACCGGAGAACAAGGAGTTCTTCGACTACGGCGACCAGTACGGCGCGAGCCCCGTCGTCAATGTGGGGCTGTGGGCGTGGCGGCTGTCGATGGCCGCGCACTATATCCAGTTCGCGAAGAACGTCGCGAAGCTCGTCGTGCCGGGCGCGCGCTTCGGCGACAACGCACTCGTGTCGCGTGCGATCCGCCGCGACTATCTGCTGATGGCCGCGGCGATCGCGCTGCTCGCCGCGCTGTCGTTCGCGCTGCACACCTGGTTCGCCGTCTGGGTGTGGGTCGTGCCGCTCGTGTGCGTCGCGGCGCCCGTGCATGCGCTGGTCGAGATGCCCGAGCACTACCGCTGCGACCTGACGAGCACCGACCCGTTCCGCAACACGCGAACGATCGAGAGCAACGCGTTCATGACATGGTTCACGAACGGCAACAACTATCACGTCGAGCATCACATGATGCCGAGCCTGCCGATCGAGCGGTTGCACGACCTGCATGGCGCGATCGCGCCGCGCATCCGCTATTACCACCGCACCTATCGACAGTTCTACTACGCATTGCTGCGCGGCCGGCTGTCGCCGCGCTCGGTGGACGACGATCGGGACGACCGCGAGCCCGATGCCGAAGCGGTCGCGCCGGCGTCCACGCAATCGGCGTGACCGCCGATGCCGAATGCGTTGCGACGACGATGACGACGATGCTCTATCCGGAACTTTTCAGATCGCTCGAAGCTGTCCGCTGGGACATGGAGAAGGACATTCCGTGGGACAGGTTCGACGCTTCGCTGCTCACCGACGAGCAGGCGAAGACGATCAA